>JBDTMO010000120.1:0-10985 GCA_039934235.1 bacterium
CGTCTCGGACGGCGGTATTTGTGTCGCGACACCCGAACCGTTCTACGGCGTGGGGCAGTGGTACTCGGACTTCGAGCAAACGACAGCCGAGCAGGTGTGTGAGCTGCTGGCCGCCGCCAACTCGCAAGCAGCGTCCGAGCCGCTCTCGAGCGCAGTTCTCAGCGTCTGAGGGAGGAAAGCGTCACGATACGAAATCTCGTCGAGCACGGCGACCATGCGGTAATCCATGGACTGCGCGAAGCGGCGCGTCCGCTGAGCGGCGCGCCAACCACTTCGATCCACTGCTCGCACGCATCGGCAACGCGCACCTCGTCCTGATCGGGGAGGCATCGCACGGGACGCACGACTCGCGAACGTGACGAGCCGCACGTCCTGCGCTGCTCAAAAGGTGATCGTGATGCGATCGTCCACGTCCATGACCCCAGCAGTGCTCCACGCCGCGCGCTCAGCATCCTCGCGTTCCGTGAACGAGCGAACCTTGCCGAGGAGCGTCACACGTCCGTCCTGCTCCTGCACGATGATGTGCCGAGCGTCGGATTCCGCGCTGCGGTGGAGTGCGGCCTTGATGTGTCTCTCGATGTCTCGGCCGGATGCGTGAGGCGCAAGGTCAACAAGATTCCTGATGCCACGAATGCCGCCGAGACGCGAAACAGCCAACTCGGCGGCCCTGCGCTGGTAGTCGTGCTGCACGGTACCTGTGAGGGCAACAAAGCCGTTTTCCACATGTACCTGAATGTCCTGGTGCGGCACCTCGGTGTCCCATTCAAGCGCCGTAAGCACGCGCTGGGCGACATCGATGTCGGACGCCGCGTGCATGTTTGGGAGATGCACGTTGAGTTCCTGCACAACGGCGCGCACGCCAGCCACGCGACCGGCCGACATCTCGGCGACCCGTCGCTGCACGTAGTTGTCGACCGTGCCCGACAGCGTAATCACGCCATCATGCGCGACTGTCGTTATGCCCTCGTCGTTGACGCGCGGTTCCCACGCCAACTCTGCGATGACGTCACGCCGCAGTTCCACATCGGTCTTCATACAACCTCCTCGTGGCGATCCGCCAGAAAGGTCAAGAGGGCGCTGCCGTGCTCCGTCTCGATGCACAGCGCGGTGTCCACGTCGTCGCCATTGCAGGTCGTCGCGACATTGCGAACGTTGGCGATGCTCCGCGTAAGATGCTCGTCACCCCGACCGGGACGCGCGAACATCAGCTCGATGGCTCGATCATGCGGATCGTAGGTGGCGCCGGTGAGTGAGTATCCGGATTCCTGGATCTGGGCGCCGATGGCTCGGTCGTCGATTTCGAGCGACGTGCGGCGATGTTGGTTGCGCCGCGCGAGCTCTTCCAATTCGCGCGCCCACTCCTCTGGCGCAGTCACGGTCGAAGCGCCGGTCATGTGACGCTGGATGCGTGCGCGCTCCACGGCGTCTGGCCCCGGCACGATCAGCACGGAACACTCTGCGCCGCGAACCAACGCTGTCGATACGCTGCCGACGAGCAGGCGATCCAGCATTCCAAAACCGCGCGTCCCCGCCACAATGAGGTCTGCGGACACACGGCGGGCGGCTTCGAGCACTATTTGCGCTGGAGCGCCTTCGCCCACGTTGGCTGTGGATGCGAGCGTGTGCGACGCGCCGAGTGCGGTTCTCATGCGGGCGAAGCGCTCTGGCAATGACTCTACGTAGGATGCATCGAGCTCTTGCAGCCCTGGAAACGCAATCGGTGTGCGAATGCGGCTCCATGCATGCACGAGATGGATGACCGCATCATCGGCAACGAGGGGAAGGGCGCGGGCGGCGGCATGCACGCCTGCTGGACTGAAATCCGTTGCCACGACCACAATCTCCGGAAGGCTGCGTGCCTCGCCGCTAACGACAAGGACGGGGCAATGCACTCGTCGCATGGTGGCGAGCGCAGTTTCGGTTGCAAAGAGCCGATTACGCAATTCATGCGGACCACTTCCCACGATCAACAGCGATGCATCGTGTTCATGAGCGATGTCGGCGATGGACGTGCCCGCATTCCCGTACACAATTTCGACCGTCGGCTCCTCGCGCCACGGGGGCGATTGGCCAACCTCATGCAGGCGGTTGTGAACCGACTGCAGGCGTTCCGCCCGCCGCTCGTCCATGGGCCAGGTGTTGAGCATGGGGTGCGAACGATCAATGGCGTATACCGCCGGGGAAGAGACAACCGATACCACGAGCACTGGTTGGGAATCACGCGCGGAAAGTGCCCGCGCCATGCGGAGTACGGACTCTCCGCCGGTTGGACCAACGGCTGCGACAATGGGTCCACTCTGTCGTGGATGATGGTGTCTGTCGTGGCTGGTCCGATTCGTTGCGTGTGTCATACGCGCCTCCGCGCTGTCAGCAAGAGCACGGACTCATCATGCCGTGGCGCGCCTCACCACACCGTCCGCTTTTGCCTGACGATCACGACTCGATGTTTCAGCAGGCCAGCTTGATGTCGATGAGGCGCGCAATGTCCTCGAGCCTCGTCTCGTCCCGGATGTCGATGCGAATGCCTCTGCCTTCCGCATACACCTTGGCGGAAGCGAGCTCCTGCTTGATGTCAGCGGATATCGCCGCGCTACCCAGGACTGCATCGAAGGCCTTTTGGCCAAAGACAAACGCCACCTTGAAGTACGATTGCCGAGGAAGGAGATAGAGAATCGCTCTCTTGCGGTCCTTCATCCGAAAACTCCAACCGTACTTCGCGCTGGTGAAGGCCCACACACGCTCGGCGCTGGGGTACTTCTTCACCACGTCGTCATGGATGTGTGTCCATGCCGCGTACGTCGCACCAAGCGCCAACCGCAAATCAGTGTCAGACGGCTGTCGTGCCTTCTCGGTGAATACGCTGGTGTCCATGGAGGCGGTTGCTGATGTGCCCTCAAGCGATTGTCTGTCGCGTCCGTGCCGCCGTAAGGATCACCTTCTGTTCGGCCATCGCCACATTGCGGCGCGTCCGCTCGATCGCATCAGGGTTCACGGAAATCGAGTCGATGCCCCAGCGCACCAGTTGCGCCGCGTACTCCGGATGGACTGATGGCGCTTGTCCGCAAATCGACGCCGTCACTCCAAGCGCATGGGCGCGATCGATGATCGCATGGATGGTGTCGAGGACGGCACGATCTCGTTCATCGTAATACGGCGCGAGCAGTTCGCTGTCGCGATCCACACCCAACATGAGCTGTGTGAGATCGTTCGAGCCGATGGACACGCCTGTTACGCCCAGCTTCACATACTCATCGAGCCAACTCACCACGGACGGCACTTCGGCCATGACCCAAAGCTCGAAGTCGCGCGCGCCCGCGAGCGGACTTGCGTCGATCAGCTTGCGGCACTCGCGCATTTCCCATCCTGTGCGAACGAACGGAAGCATCAGGTGGAGATTCGTATGCTCCTTCCGGACTTCGGCCACCGCGCGCAGCTCCAGCGCGAACAGGTCAGGCTCCCGCGTGTACCGAAAGCAACCGCGATACCCGATCATCGGATTCGATTCGGTGGGTTCGTGCTGTGCTCCGCCCTCGAGCGCACGAAACTCATTGGAGCGGAAGTCCATCGCGCGGTAGATCACCGGCCGCGGTGCAAACGCTGCTGCGAAGGTGCGCAGGCCGTCTGCCATGCGGCGGACGAATTCTTCCGACTTGCCCCGTGCAATCATCTCGCGCGGATGCACGCCGCCAAGCGCGTCGAGCATCATGAATTCGGCGCGCAACAACCCAACGCCATCGACGTCGCGTCGCGCAATTTCCTCCGCGCGACCGGGCTCGCCAAGGTTGACGTAGATGCGCGTCGCGGTGACGATTGCCGGTGCGACGTTCACCGTCGCAACCGGCTTTGCACTCCCATCAGTGGACGGCACCGCGCCGGCGACGATGGTGCCATCGCGGCCATTCACCGTAACCAGCGTGCCGTCGCGAAGTGTCTTTGTGGCTGTGCGCGTTCCTACCACGCACGGAACGCCGAGCTCGCGTGAGACGATCGCGGCGTGAGAGGTCATGCCACCAGCATCCGTGACGATCGCGGCCGCTCGGCGCATGATCGGCACCCAGTCGGGCGACGTCATTGCGGCGACGAGTACCTCGCCGGGAAGCAGCGACGCCGAATCTGCGGCTGATGTGAGGACACGTACGCGTCCGGTGGCGACACCGGGGCTCGCAGCGAGCCCACGGAGCAGGGGTTCCTGTCCACCCTTCGGCGACTCGGCTGGCAGTGTAGTGACGCCGGGTGCCGACTTGCCGGGCAGCGTGGTGATTGGGCGCGTCTGCGTCAGGAATATCTCGGAGCCAGTGATGGCGAACTCCATGTCTTGCGGGGCCGCGTAGTGCGTCTCGCTTGCGATTGCGAAGTTGGCGAGGGCTCTCAACTCGGTATCGGTGAGCACAGACGTCGTTGCGCGAGCGTCGCCCGAAAGGTCAACGTGCCGCGTGCCACCGGACGGCAGCACCTCGAGCGAAAACTCCTTTTGCGCGACATGCCGCTCCACGGCGCCGGTGCGTTTGTTCACGAGATAGTGGTCGGGTGTGACCTGTCCCCCAACAACGACCTCGCCGAGGCCCCACGCCGCCTCGATGACGACGTGATCTGTTACCCCTGTCGCGGGATCGACGGAGAACATCACGCCCGATTTCTCGGACGCGATCATACGCTGCACCACAACCGCCACCGGCATTTCGGCTGGCATGCCGCGGGACAGGCGGTAGTACAACACGCGCGCGCCAAAGGTCGACGCCCAACAGTGGCGGATGGCGTCGAGGAGGGCGTCGTGCCCCTTCACACCGAGGACGCTCTCGAACATGCCGGCGAAGGAGAAGTCCGTGGTGTCTTCCGCGGTGGCTGAGGAACGCACGGCGACGAGTGCATCATCATCGTCCGCTGCGAGTGTGCTGTACGCACTCATGACGGCGGCGATGAGTGGCTCCGGTATCGGCACCTGTGTAAACGTCTCACGCAGCTGCGCTGCGATGCGCTGGAGCGCCGCGGTGTCGTTGATCGGAACGCCGCGCAACAACGCGTCGATGCGCGCACCGATGCCGGCCGCGTCGCGCACGTGCTCATAGGCGTCGACCGTGAGGACAAAGCCCGGCGGTACGGGAAGTCCGGCATGGAGCATCTCGCCAAGGTTCGCGCCTTTGCCTCCGACGCGCGGGATCATGTCGCGACCCACATCCGTCAGCGCGACGACGAGCGCAGTGCTCGCCGTCGTGGCCAAGCGCGATGCCGCGGTGGTGACCGGACGTTCGAGAGTGGCGGTCATTGAATCCTCGCTTGTGTTGATAGAATGACAGGCAGGGTGCGACGGAGCACCAGTCCGGACGCAGTGAGTTTCATGCTGTCCTTTCCACCGTCGTTCGTGCCGCTGGTGCTGAGCGAGCCCTCGAACGTGTCCGCCTTACGGGCGACTGAAATGCGCACCGACTCACGCCGGATGTCTTCAGCCCGGATGATGAAACCGGAGAGTCGCCCTTCGATGATCCAGTTTGGTGCGAACCGGATTGAGCGGGCGAGAAAGCCGCGATTGTCGAAGAAGCGTGCGTCGGTGAGGTTCGCGTCTCCGATTGTGCCGGTCACGCCGCCGTCCTCGCGGATGATGATGCGCACGAACAACTCCGTCTGCGGCGTCCAGTCCACGGTGATGTGCGCCGACCCTTCCCAGGCACCGACGAACGCCGAATCAGGACGTTGTCCAAACGCCGACGCCGTCACCACGGCGAGCCCAACAGCGGCGAGAGCCAGCATGCGTCTCATCATGGTACTCCTCGCGTAAAGAGACGTGATCACGATGGTGTTTTCGTTGCCGCACAGCCATCGTGGTTTCTCCGCATCGGTGTGCGGGAACTCCCGACATGTGTGGCGTAAGCACCCGACACCGCCCCCGCGTGTGTTGTTCCTCGACGGACGGATGGGGCCGGCAAAACGCCCGGACTCATCGGTTTCGTCATCGCAGCGAACGTCGACAACACTATCCTTCCGATCATCTACCGTCCGTGTCCGACGTGCATCCAATGACGTCGCTGCTCGGTGCCTTTGCCGGCATGAAGATGCTGGGTATCCTCGGCCTGCTGCTCGGACCTCTCGCACTGACCTACTGCCTCGAGCAGTACGCGCTCGACGAGGTAGAATAGGAATCGGCCGGATCTTCCGTCGACTCGATCTACACGTGAGGGTCGCACCAAAGTGCGAGAGCACGACTGGGTCTAGTCGCGCGCGAGCGTGTGTCGCTTCACGAATTCCACCAGTGCGAGATAGGCCGTCGTCGCCAGGGCCACGTAAGCGAGGAAGCTCGCGGGCAGCGGCCGCAATCCAAGCGCGTGTGCGACCGGCAGGAAGGGAAGTGCAAGGCCGATCACGAGCGCGGTACAGATCGCGATCGCCATCGCGCCACTCGGCCGGCTTCGCAGGGGATTGCGCGCGGTGCGGATGACGAACAGGACGAGGACTTGCGTGACTAACGATTCCGTGAACCACCCGCTGTGAAAGAATACCTCGTTGCCCTTGAACCAGCGCAGCAACACGGCGAAGGTCAGGAAGTCGAACAGCGAGCTCACGAGCCCAACGCGAATCATGAAGCGGCGTAACAGCCGCATGTCCCACTGGTGCGGCTTGCGAAGGTATGCGTCATCGACGTGATCAGTGGGCAGCGCCACCTGCGCAAGATCATACAGAAAGTTGTTGAGCAGGATCTGCGTCGGCAGCAGTGGCAGGAACGGAATGACGACAGAGGCCACCGCCATGCTGAACATGTTGCCGAAACTCGAGCTCGTGGCCATGAGCAAGTACTTCATGATGTTCCCGTAGGCGCGCCGGCCTTCTCCAATGCCCGCATGCAGCACGCTAAGACCGCGCTCGAGCAACACGATATCGGCGGATTCACGCGCCACGTCCACGGCACTCGACACCGAAATGCCGACATCCGCCGCGTGTAGCGATGGCGCGTCGTTGATGCCGTCGCCGAGATAGCCGACGACATGGCCGCGCGATTGGAGTGCGAGGATGATCCGCAACTTCTGCCGCGGCGACACGCGCGCAAAAAGGACGGTGTGCTCGGCCAGTGCGCCCAGGGCGGCATCGCTCACGGCGTCCAATGCATCTCCGAGCACGACGGTGGGATTCGCGAGTCCCGTCTGCGTGCAGACGTGACGGCAGACAGCCGCATCATCGCCCGAGATGATCTTTACGGCGACGCCATCTGCAGCAAGCGCAGCGATTGCTGCCGCGGCATCGGGGAGCGGCAGGTCATCGAAGAGAAGAAAACCGCGCAGCACGAGCGCTACTTCGTCGTCGCGCCGCCAGGCGGACTGCTCGCCCGCCGGACGTGTTGCAACAGCGATCACGCGAACGCCCTCGTCGCTGTGTGATTGCACGACCGCGACTGCCGTGCGCCGAGCAGCGTCGTCGAGGGCGCGGATCTGATCGCCGTCCACGTACGCGGTGCATGCCGCGAGCACGGCCTCGGGAGCGCCTTTCGTGATGAGCACACGCTCGCTCCCGAGTTCCACCACCACGGATGCGCGTCGCCGCTCGAAATCGAAAGGGATCTCGTCGATCTTGATCCAACCGTCAGCTGCGGCAGGCGGCGCGGCGAGAATCGCGTCGTCCAATGTATTGTGCACTCCGGATCCGAAGCGCGCGCTCAGCGTGCCGAAGACCAGCGGAACGGAGTGCTCTCGTCCGCAGGCGTCGACTGATCCGCGAAGCGACATCACACCACTCGTGAGCGTTCCCGTTTTGTCGCAACAGAGAATGTCGATGCCGCCGAGGTTCTGAATGGCTGCGAGATGCTTGACGATCACGTGCTGACGGGCCATCCGCACCGCGCCACTCGACAGCGTGAGTGTGGTGATCATCGGCATGAACTCCGGCACGACGCCCACCGCGAGCGCCACCGCGAACAGGAGCGACTCGAGCGGGTCGCGATGGAGCACGGTGCTCACGAGCATCAGGAACAACACGAGGAAGACGACGGTCTGGCTGAGCAGCTTGCTGAGATCGCGCACGCCGCGCTCGAATGCGGTTTCTGGCGGTGCGTCTCCGAGGCGTGCTGCGATGTCCCCGAACGCGGTACGACTGCCGGTGGCGATCACTCGTGCGAGTGCATGACCCGCGACGACCGATGTGCCGAGAAAAACGAGATCGGCGCGATGCGGATCGGCGTTCGCCGTCGCCTTGCTCTCAGTGCCGGCGGGCGCCGCTTCCTTCTCTGCCGGAAACGATTCGCCCGTCAGTGCCGACTGCTGCACATGCAGGTCGCGGCCTTCAAGGAGCTGCGCGTCGGCGGGCACGAGGTCGCCGGCGGACAGGTGCAACAGATCGCCCGGCACAACGGAGGCGCGTGCGATGTCCACCCATCGGTCATCGCGAAATACCGTCGCCGTGGGTACGATCATTTGCCGCAGCTTGTCCGCCGCGCTTGTTGATCGCGCAGTCTGGACGGCGTCGAGCAGCACGCTCAGAGCGACGGTAACGACGATGATTGTCGCGTCAACGCGCTGTCCCACCCATGCCGCGACGGCGCTCGCCGCGAGAAGAATGAGCATGAGCGGACTCGCGAGCGATCGCGCGATCCGACGCGCGGGTCCAACGCGTACCGTGCGCCGCAGCTCGTTGGGCCCCACCGCCTTCATGCGGTCGCGCGCCTCGGCAGACGTCAGTCCGTGAACGCCCGCCGATGGCGTCGGGAGATTCATGTCGTTTGTGCTCGTGCAGATCCTTCGACTCGCTGCGCTCGCTCAGGATGACAATAGCCCTTGCCGTTCACCGTTCACCGTTCACCGTTCACCACATCGTCTCAATTCCCTCGACTGTGTAGGGAATATGCCGTGTGTCGCATACCGAAGTGCATTACGCGGAGCGCCACGAGTCCCCTCAGGCAAACACGGACAGACAGCGAAGCGAGCCGTGTCATTCTTGCGGTGTACCGCTTCCATGGAGGCACGCATGTTGGAACAGCGCCCTGAGCTGCACTGGCTCCGCGGAATCCTGTGGGCCGTCCTGCTTGTCAGCATGCTCGGTATGACGTTCTCGGGAACACTGACGTATCGCGAAGTTTTCCTGTCGGCACCGGCCTGTCCCTCGCCCGGCGCGGCCGGAACGATCCTCGGCTATCCGGCCTGCGTGTACGGGCTCGCGATGTATGCGCTGCTCGCCGTCATCGCGGGGTGGGGATTGCTCCACAGCAAGCCATCGCATCGTGTTTCGCTTCCGCTTACAGGAGGTGCCCAATGACGACCAGTGCGATTACGCCAATCGCCGCACCCGACCTCGAAGTGCGCGAGCTCTGCGTACCACCTGCACTCGTGCTCGAGCTCGAGACCCCCGCCGGTAAGGGGCCGGGCGATATTTCCGCGGCCATGGGGGCAGCGTTCGGGACGCTGATGCGCGTCATTCACACGCACAACCTGGTCATCGCCGGGGCGCCACGTGCCATCTACGAATCATGGAACGTTGCTGGCTCACGATTCAGGGTCGCGTTTCCCATCGTCAGCATCCCACCCGACTTCGATCAACCTGAGGCAAAGGTGGTGACGATTCCCGAGCAACAGGCGCTACGCTTCACTCACCACGGTTCGTACCAGACCTTCAAGGACACCTATGCTGCGATCAGCGCCTGGCTGCACAAACGCGGCGGGATCAAGACCGACGCCGATTGGGCGCGCTATGGCCCAATGTGGGAGGAATACGTGAGCGATCCCACGACGACGCGAGAGCAGGAGATGCTGACATATATCTACCTGACGCTCCACTGATGCGCGCGACGACAAGCACGTGCTGACGCAACCGCACGACCTCTCGAGCATACTCGCACCGAAGTCCATCGCTATCGTTGGCGCGTCGCGCGATGCGCGCTCGATTGGTCACCAGATTCTTGCAAACCTGCTGGCGGAGGGATTCACCGGAGCGCTGTATCCGGTGAATCCCAACGCGCACGCCGTCTGCTCAGTGCGCGCATATCCGTCAGTCGCAGACGTCCCGGAAGCGCTCGACATGGCGCTCATCGTCGTGCCGAAAGAGCACGTGCTCGCCGTTGCGGAGGGCTGCGGCACGGCCGGCGTAAAGTCCCTCGTCGTCATCTCGGCGGGCTTCAGGGAAGTTGGCGCGGCGGGCGCGATCCGCGAGCGGGCGCTCATGGACATTGTGCGACGCTATCACATGCGCATGGTGGGCCCCAATTGCATGGGCGTCATCAACGCGGATCCGGCCGTCTCCATGAACGCCACGTTTGCGCCGGGCATGCCTCCCTTTGGCCACTCCGCATTCGTGTCACAGTCCGGCGCACTCGGCCTCAGTGTCCTCGACTACGCGCAGGAGTATGGCATCGGAATCTCGCAGTTCGTCTCGGTGGGCAACAAGCCGGACGTGAGTGGCAATGACTTGCTGGAGGCGTGGGAGAATGATCCGTCGGTCCGGGTCATCCTCATGTATGTCGAAAGCTTCGGGAACCCCACGCGATTTCTCGAAATCGCATCCCGTGTGACAAAGACAAAGCCGATCATCGTTGTAAAGTCCGGGCGCTCACGTGCGGGAGCGCGTGCGGCGTCGTCGCACACGGGCGCGCTCGCGGCGAGTGATCTGGCCGTGGAGGCGCTCCTTACACAGGCGGGCGTGTTGCGCGCCGGATCGATCGAAGAACTGTTCGACATGGCGATGGCCTTCGAAGCACGAACGCTTCCGCTGTCCAGGCGAACGGCCGTAATCACAAACGCCGGCGGCCCAGGCATCCTTGCTGCAGACGCGATGGAGGCATGCGGGCTGGAGCTTCCGGAGCTCACGCCCGCGACGATTGCCGCACTCGCGCCGCTCTTTCCCGCCGAGGCGTCGATCCGGAATCCGCTCGACATGATCGCGTCTGCCACGCCGTCCGGCTATGCGGCGGCAATGCGCGCTGTGCTCGCCGATCCGAACATCGATGCGGTCGTACCGATCTTCGTGCCACCATTCGCCGTCCGTCAGGAGGACATCGCCACCGCGATCAGCAATGC
>JBDTMO010000121.1:0-10849 GCA_039934235.1 bacterium
ACCGGGCGTCAACGACCAGGCCGCGTACCTCTCGAACTTCCAGGCTCGCGCTGGACTGAGCATCATGCTCGGCACCGAGCGTCCTGCGATGGTCGTAGCGCCCCGGCCCATCGACACCGCGGTCGTCGTGGACACGCGCGCTGCCGATCGTGCCCGTGCGCGCCAGGATTCGATTGATCGCGCAAACCGTATGCGTCAGGACTCCATCGATGCCGCGAACCGCCGCGCACAGGCTGAGCGTGATGCTGCGGCTCGTGCCCTGGCCGATGCGCGCTCACTGCTGAACGCGCCGATCTACTTCGACTACGACAAGAGCGAAATCCGCGACGATGCAAAGGCGGCGCTCGACAGCAAGCTCGCACTGCTGCGCGCGAATCCATCCATGAAGATTCGCATCGAGGGCAACACCGATTCTCGCGGTTCCAATGAGTACAACCTTGCGCTTGGTTTGCGCCGCGCGAATGCAGCGCGTCGTTACCTCGTCGCCCAGGGTATCGACAACGCTCGATTCGATGTCGTGAGCTATGGTGAGGAACGTCCTGTTGACCAGGGCACGACTGACGACGCCTACGCCAAGAACCGTCGCGACGATTTCGTCATCACCATCGGCGGCGACAACATCTCGGTACCGAAGTAAGCAGTCATCTGGACGGTTCATCGAACGACGCGCGGAGCACACAGCTCCGCGCGTCGTTTTTCATTGCCAGTCCGCCCGAGAATTAGATGCAAATGCATGTGACGCGAACGAGTGTCCCCGGGGTCGGTTTATCGTTCTCGTCCTAAAATTCCCACCGGCGCATTGCGGAGAGAGATCCATGAAAAAGCGAATCATAGTGGGAGCAGTTGCGGTCGCCTCAGTCGCGGCGGTCTCGGCATGTGGGAGTGATAGCACCTCCCCTCCGACAGTGACCCCGATCATATACACGTCGACGATGAATGCGGCGAATGAGCGGCCAAATCCAAATGCGAGCACTGCAACCGGATCCGCCGTTTACACGCTGACGGGTAATACACTCTCATTCACTGTCACGGTGAACGGACTGAGCGGACCAGCGACGGCGTCGCACATCCACGTTGGCAGTGCAAGCGTAGCCGGCAGCGTTATCGTTCCCTTCGTTACAGGACAAGTTGCGAGCGGGAACGTGACGTCTGGAACCATCGACCTGTCGACGACAATTTCCAACGGTACGTCGACGATTACGGGTGATTCGCTCAAGGTGCTCATGAATTCGGGCAACGCGTACACGAATGTCCACACGGCACTGAATGGCGGCGGCGAAATTCGCGGGCAGATCATCAAGCAGTAGTTCCCCGCCGAATGGTCGAATACGCGCGAGGACCGAGTGGACGGATTGAATGTGAACGGCCGGAACCGGCTTCGTCCTCTTCACTTCGTCAACTCGGTCCTCGCGCTTTTCGTACGTGGTGTTGGAGTGCTTCTGCTCGCCGCATGCGGTTCTGACGGTTCAGTGGTGCCGCAGCGTGCGACGTACGTGGCAACGCTGACGGGCTCTCGCGAAATTCCTCCCGTCGTGACCACTGCTACCGGCAAAGCGACGTTCACGCTGGTGGGGCAGACAGTGACGTACACGGTGTTGGCGTCTGGTTTCGCGACGCCGCTGACGGTTGGCCATGTGCTCATTGGCCCGTCGGGAACCACGGGGCTCGTAATCGTTCCCTTCAACATCATCGCGCAGTCCGGTACAGTCGCATCGGGCTCGATCGACCTCTCGGTGCCGATCACCTTTGGGAACGTCACCATCTCGGGTGATTCACTGCACACGCTGTTCGAAACGTCGAAGGCGTACGTCAACTTGCATACGGCTGCATTCCCTGGTGGCGAGCTACGGGGTCAGATCGTCAAGCAATAGCGAAGGACACAAAAATGCAGGTCCTTCGCTGCGCTCAGGACGACGAGTCTCTCAGGAGGACGCGTAAATGCCCAAGACTTTCGCTACCGCGCTCACAGTGCTTGTCGTTGCGGCGACGCTTCCGGCGAATGCGCAGACGCCGGCGCGCCACAGCTCGCCTCCGCCCACCGCGCCCGCGCCGGCACCGAAGCCGCGAATCGGATACGCCGCCGACCCAGCGCCTGCGCCCTCGCCCGTTCAAGTCGCCGCACCGACCTACTACTACCCACCGGGCGAATACGTCGTGAGCGGCGCGCCGTATCAGGTGCTGACAGACGGGTCCGTACTCGTGAACTTCGGTAACGGATACGAGCGCGTGCTTCGCTCATGCACGCAAAGCACTGACAACTCCGTGCAGGTCAACCAGACCGGCCGAGACGCGTTGGGGCGCATCCTTCCGCCGCCGGGCATCGCAGCACTACAGGCAGGCACGCGTGGACAGGCAATAGGGAACACGCCGGCCCGCAACGCCAATGCCTGCTATCGCCACGACGCGCGAGGGCGAGTGGAGATGATGACGACGCGCTAGCGTCAGGGCAGGAATGGCGTGACGATTGCCATGACCTGTGCCATCGTCAGCGGCTCGTCGAATGCCTCGGTCGCGCTGTTCGCTGAGACGGAGCCCGTCGCGAGCGTCGATACGTTGACGCTCAACTGCGTTACGTTCTCTTCGCCGACGTACGCGGCCTGAAGGAACGCAGGAAGGTCGTCTCGGCTGGTGCCGGCGACCCACCCCTTCAAGCCGCGCAATCGCCGAACCTCGCTCGCATGCCGCGCTTCGACCGAGTGAATCGCCATCGCTGCGGCGAGAACGGGTTTGTCGTTGATGAGACGACCGACCTGACCCTTGTATGCGCGAACGCCAGTATCCTCGAACGCCTGCGCGAGCGAAGTAAATACGTCGTACTGTGTGGCGGAGAACGCGAACCCAGGCACGCTGCCCTTTGCCGTGTAATCGAACGTCGGTTTGGCGATGGATGTGCCGCCCTTGCCACTGATCAGTCCCTGCAACGCGCCGATATGCGCCGTTTCGTGCGCGCTGATCGTCGAGAAAACTGTAAGGTCGGACGCAGGGATGAGCCCTGATGCATTCATGCCGCGTTGATAGAAATCGGCCTCGAGATATTCGAGCAGCAGTGCGAACTGCAGTACATCCAGCACGTCGACGGGCGTCTGACCGTAGACGTCCTTGGCCAGCGCGCCGAGCGCGATGGGAATCGAGCCGAGGGCGAGCATGGCGACGATCTTCGAATCCACCAACGCGCCCCTTACGATATCCTCGGCGCGTGCATCGACTGCCGCGAGAATGTCCGGATCGACGGTGGACAACACGCTCCGATCGGGCTTCGATATCATGGCGCCGTCAGACACTGCCGGTCTTGTTGGGGCCGTCCACGAACGTCGCTGGCGCGTTTGCGAAGACAAGCGTGTCCTCGATGAATCCCTGCGCGGCGAACGCAACCTTGTCCAAACTGAACGTGTCGTCGAATGACGAAGGCGCAAACTCGGCGGACGACGGCGTGATCAAGTCGCGAATCGCCGCGGCGTGTCGTGCTTCCACAGAAACGATCTTCGCGGATGCGAGCAGGTTGTTGGGGTCGCGGTAATACTGAGCCGCGCCGTTGTACGCAGCGACGCCGAGATCTTCAAAGGCCTTCGCGGTGGCGAGGACTGTCGCGCGATCCTTGAAGTTCAGCGAGCCGTACGTTGGCGTGAGTGTGAAGTTGGCGCTTCCGCCAAGCAGCGACTTGAGAAACTCGCGGTGAATGATTTCGTGATTGCGAATGTCGGTGAGAATGACCTTGTCGGCGTCCTTGAAACTCGAACCATCGAAATTCGCCACGACGCGCGAATAGAAGTCCGCCTCGAGCAGTTCGAGCACATAGGCAAACTGGAGGAGTGCGGTGTCGCCCGCGGCGAAGTCGATGGTCACCGACTCTCCTGACCCAGGACCGGCAAGGCCGCCGGTGTTCGACCCGTCCTCGCACGCCGCGAAGAGGCTCGGGAGCATCACGAGCGCTCCGCCAATTCCGAGGAGCCGCAAGAATTCGCGTCTCGACGTGAAGGCGTTCAACTCTGCGATGTTGCCAACCGTCGCGGTGCGGCCGACGTCTTCCTGCTCGATGCGCTGCATTCTGGAAAATAACAGCGCGTCAGCTATCGTCGGCCTTGCGGGTCGAATCGCCCTGCGCACCCGCGACAACACGCCGCACGCCGCGCCACGCGCGCACCAGTGGCGAAGAAACACGACCGATGTCGCTCTCGATGACTCGGCCCGCGCCACTGCTCGCGTGCACGTAGCGACCGCCACCGATGTAAATCCCGATGTGGCTCGCTCCGCGCTTCGATTTGCCGAACGTCAGCAGGTCACCGGGGCGAAGGCGCGTGGTGTCGCGCACGACGGCCAGGCCGGACGTCGCCTGCTGGCTTGCGGTGCGCGGCATGGTGACCTTGAGCGCGGCCATCACGTACTTGACCAATCCGCTGCAATCGAAGCCCCGCTCCGGAGACTGTCCGCCGCGAATGTACCTGGTGCCGACCTGCGCGCGGGCGATCGCCACGAGCGAGTCACGCATGGCGTGCACGGACGCACTCATCGCGGCAAACGGCTTCGGCGCATCGAGCGCCTGCTGTGTCTGCGCTAACGCCGGGGACGCACATGCGATCGCCAATGCGCAACCCACGAGGCTGCGCATCACGCGAGTACACAATGTTGTCGTGGCGGGTACGAGCATGACGTCGACGGGAGAACACAACTGGCGCCAAAAACGCAGCGCCAAGGAGCGGTGGAACGGGCAGTGTGCCAGAACCAGAATCTCGGATGCTATCGCGCGGCTCCCGTATGGTCAACCTTTGACATTGCGTGCGCCCGATTGCCGATGTGCTGGCCCGTAGTAAACACTTGGCGACAAAAGCGTTAAGTGGCTCGGGTTCTGGCCTAACGAATGCCGAGCAGCTTGTGTGTTTGCAGGCTCAATCGCCACTGCGGGTGGGAAAGGCAGTAGTCGAGTGCCGCCGCTATGTTCGCTCGACTGAGTTCAGGAGTCGGGCCATCCATTGGCTGCAGAAAAAATGCGCCGAAGGCCAGCGACGCGAATCGCTCCGGCTGCGCATCGGGTTGCACTTGGGGATAGACGAGCTTGAGTTCATTCCCATGCGTGAGGACAAGGGGTGCGTCTGCCTTGGGGCTCACGCAAATGTGGTCGATTCCGTCGGGAGCGCGCTGGGTACCGTTTGTCTCGACGGCGATGGTGAATCCGCGAGCGTGGAGTGCGTCGATCGCCGCAGCGTCGAGTTGCAGAAGGGGCTCGCCTCCGGTGCACACGACCAGAGGGCTGCCACCAGACGCGCGCGTGCCGTCATTGGAGGGCCAACGGGCGAGCACTGCATCGGCGAGTTCACTCGCCGTTGAAAACTTGCCGCCGTCGGGGCCAACTCCGACAAAATCCGTATCGCAGAATTGACAGACTGCCTTGTGGCGATCCTGCTCGCGCCCCGTCCAGAGGTTGCATCCGCTGAATCGGCAGAACACAGCGGGGCGTCCCGCATTCTGTCCTTCGCCCTGCAACGTGTAGAAGATCTCCTTCACGATATACGTCACGCGCACCTCACAGCGTGACGTATGCTGCAGGATCGTCCGTGCCCGCTTCGCTGAAGCCTTTCAGCCGCAGGTGGCACGCGTCGCAATGGCCGCACGCTATGCCTTCCGGCGACGGATCGTAACAGCTCAATGTGATGGAATAGTCGACACCGAGTGAAAGACCGAGTTCGACAATTTCGCGCTTGGTGAGGTGAAGCAGTGGCGTGCGAATGTGGATGGGTGTCGTTCCCTCGACGCCACCGCGCGTCGCGAGATTGGCCATTGTCTGGAAGGCACTCACGTACTCAGGCCGGCAGTCGGGATATCCGGAGTAGTCAAGCGCGTTGACGCCGATGAAGATGTCCGATGCCCCGAGCACTTCCGCCCACGCAAGGCAGAATGAAAGAAAGATCGTATTGCGTGCGGGGACGTAGGTAATCGGGATGCCGTGCGAAATAGCGTCGGCACTTCGATCCTTTGGGACGGCGATGTCGGCCGTCAGTGCAGATCCACCGAACGTGCGAAGGTCGATGTCGACGACAACGTGGTCGCGCACGGCATAGTGTGTGGCCACGCGGCGCGCCGCGTCGATCTCCGACGAATGACGCTGCCCGTAGCGAAATGTCATCGCGTGGACGTCGTAGCCTTCGCGGATGGCATACGCCAGCATCGTGGTGGAATCGAGGCCACCTGACAACAGGAGGACGGCTGGAAGCATGCTGAAAACTAGCAGGCCGTGCCACGAACGGCCTTGGGTCAGCCGAGTGCCGCGTCCAGGTCTTCGATCAAGTCGTCAGGGTGCTCGAGGCCAACGGAGACGCGCAACAAGTTCACCGGCGCAAGCGTTGTTGGACCTTCGACAGAAGCCCGATGTTCGATGAGCGATTCAGTGCCACCGAGGCTCGTCGCGCATGTGAACAGCTTGAGGCGATGCGTGAGTTCGAGTGCGGCACGTTCGCCACCAGCTAGCTGAATGCTCATCATGCCACCGAAGTCGCTCATTTGACGCGCCGCGATCTCATGCCCAGAGTGCGATGCGAGCCCGGGATAGTGTACGACGTCAATGGCCTTGTGCAGCTCGAGAAACTGGGCGACGGCCATCGCGTTGTCACAATGCGCGCGCATGCGCCACGGTAACGTGCGGATGCCACGAAGCAGCAGCCAGCAGTCGAACGGGGAAGGCACCACGCCACCCACTCTCTGGATCACGCGCAACCGCTCGGCAAACTCATCATCTTTTTTCATGACGAGCGCGCCGCCGATCAGGTCGCTGTGCCCACCCAGATACTTCGTCGTGGAATGCATCACGAGATCCGCACCGAGATCGAGCGGCAACTGAAGTACCGGGGTTGCCCACGTATTGTCGACGACGCAGCGCGCACCGACTCCATGCGCGAGCTCGGCGAGCCGAGCGATGTCCACCACGCGAACGAGTGGGTTCGACGGAGTCTCGACCCACACGATTTTGGTGGTTGGGCGCATTGCGCGCTCGACGGCCGCGAGATCGGTCATGTCGACGACGTCGGCCTCGAGGCCCCAGCGCGAAAATATCTCGCGCAGCTGACGAAGCGTGCCGTAATACGCGTCGTCGGGGGCAATCACATGGTCGCCTGGCGAGAGCGCCTGAAAGACGGAAAACGCTGCTGCAGAGCCGGATGCAAAGGCAAGTGCGGTCGTGCCATTCTCGAGCGCAGCGAGTGCTACCTCGAGTGAAGCACGATTCGGATTGGTGGTGCGACTGTAAACGTGACCGCCACGGTAGCTGCCGTCGGGGTCCCGCTCGAACGTTGTCGAGAGATGAATCGGCGTCGTCACCGCACCTGTTGCGGGGTCGGTGGCGTGTCCGGCGCGGACAGCTAGCGTCTCGATGCGCATGAGAGAAATTCTGGAAGGGGCCGGTTCGTCCGGCGACGCGTGAAGATACCCGGAGCGCATGGGTTGCAACATGGCGCCGTCACGGGCGTATCATGAATGTCTTGTCGTAGTGAACTCCGTCGTTTTCAACCCCACCAACAGGAAATATCGTGATGCGACACCGATCGTTTGCACTGTTCGTCGCCGTTGCAGCGCTTCCGGCAGCACTCGCGGCTCAACAGGCCGCGGCGCGCCCCAAGGCTACGCCGGCACCGGCTGCGCTCCCGTTGAAGTTTGCGGCAAAGCCAACGTCAGCCGAGATCAGCGCAACCGACTTGATGTCTCGGTTATACGTATTCGCGGACGACTCGATGCAGGGGCGCGAGGCGGGAACGATCGGCGCGTTAAAGGGAACCACGTACATCGCGAACCAGCTCAAGAAGCTCGGGCTGAAGCCGGCTGGCGATAGCGGCACGTACTTTCAGAACGTGCCGTTCATCGCGCGAAAGCTGTCGCGCAACACCCAGTTCTCCGTGAACGGCGTGCTGATGTCCGCGCTGGCTGATTTCGCTCCGCTGCCGTTTCGCGGCGCGGCCGCGCGCAAACTCAATGGCGTGCAGGCAGTGTACGGTGGAGTCTATGGCGATTCCGTAAACGCGATTACGGCTGCGCAGGCAGCGGGCAAGCTGGTCATTCTCGCGGCGCCGAACGGGCTGGGACGACTTGCACCAACGAGTCCACTCCAGCAGGCGGCCGGCATCGTCGTCATCGGTGATGAGTCGATCTCGCCACTCATTCTAGTGCAGGCGCGACAGCCGATGTATACGCTCAAGTCCGCGCCGACCGCGCCCGATGCGCCAGCGGTTCCCGTGACCATCGTGGTGACCAAGCTGACCGCCAGCCAGATGCTCGGCGGAAAGCCCGACACGATGAAGGTCGGTGCGCTGGGCAACAATATTGTCGGGAACCTGATCTATGACGAAGTGCCGGCGCCAACGCGCAATGTGGTGGCCATCCTGCCGGGCAGTGATCTGGCCTTGCGCGGCGAGTACGTCGCGATTGGCGCGCACAGTGACCACATCGGTGTTCGACCCATCGGTGCCTTCGACCACGATTCGCTGCATGCCTTCAACACGCAGCGTTTCTTCGCGACTGACAATCCGTCGGGCGCTCCGCTCACGGCCGAGCAACGCGCGACGCGCGACGCGGCGACCGCGGCGATTCACATCAACATGGACAGCGTGCACAAGCTGCGTCCCGCGCGGCGCGACTCGATCAACAACGGCGCGGACGACGATGGTTCTGGAACAGTCACGATGTTGGAGGTTGCCGAGGCATTCGCCAAGGGGAAGGTGAAGCCGAAGCGTTCTGTGCTCTTTGTGTGGCACACCGGCGAAGAGAAGGGGCTGCTCGGCTCGCGCTACTACACGGACAACCCAACCGTGCCGCGCGATTCCATCGTGGCGCAGATCAACATGGACCAGATCGGACGGGGCGCGGCCACTGATCTCGCCGCTGGCAACGAAAGCTTTCTCATGCTGGTGGGATCGCGCCGGTTGTCGACAGAGCTTGGCGACCTGACCGAGGCGGTGAACAAGGCGGACAAAAACCCATTCACGCTCGACTACACCTACGACGCGAACGGACACCCGGAAAACGTCTACTGCCGGAGCGATCACTACAACTATGCGCGTTATGGCATTCCGGTGGTGTTCGTGACGACGGGTTTACACGGCGACTATCACCAGGTGACGGACGAGCCCCAGTACATCGATTACCCGCACATGGCACATATCGGGCGATTCGTCTTTACACTCGCGAACCGCATTGCAGCCCTCGATCATCGTCCCTTGGTGGACAAGCCGAAGCCGGATCCCGCTGGAGCGTGCAGGCAGTAGCACACCAGGGGGATTGAATACGACGTTAGGAGAACGGCATCGCAAGCCGGATCGTTCTCCTGGCGTCCTCTCATTCGAAGGTGCCGGGTCGCCGCGTCTGCGCTGGTCGCAATTGGCAGTGGTCGCCGCAGCCGAGCCGGTAGCGGTTGCGCGCGAACCAGCGATAGAAGCGATCGGCGAGCGGCCGCGCCAACGGCACCCGATACATCCAGCCAATCCAGCGGCCGCGCGGCAACACGTGTATCACCTGTTCGATTGCCGCAGCGCCCTGCCAGGTTGTGCCGTTCGCAGCGATGAGCTGCAGCGCAGCTGCGTATGCGGAATCAGGTATCCATGCAAACCGTGCCTTCACGCCGGGTTCCTGCGACGTCGTAATCTCGAGCAATTGTGTTGTGTCCCAACTGCGCAGCATCCTGGACATTCGCATGCACACGCGACAATCACCGTCGAAAACGACGGTGTAGGCCCGGACGGTCACCGGACGTTCGGACGCGCTGATGGCTGTTGTTGCGTCAGGCAGTGCAGCGTCCCGAATCCCCACACCAGGTCCACGGCGTGGATGCCAACGACCTTCCGATGTGGCAAAAGGTGCGCGAGCGTGTTGAGCGCCAGGCGATCGTTGGGATCGTTGAAAGTGGGAACGAGGACGACTCCATTCGCGATGTAGAAGTTGGCATAGCTCGCGGGAAGCCGTTCACCCTGCATCGTGAGATCGCGAGGGAACGGAAGCTTCACGACCTTGAGTGCGCCATTCGCCGCACCGGCAAGTTCCAGGCGACGCATGTTGTCCACGGAACGCCTGTGATTCTCGCCATCCGCGGGATCTTCTTCATACGCGAGCACGATGACGCCGGGAGCAACATAGCGCGCGATGTCGTCGACGTGGCCATGCGTGTCATCACCAACACATCCCTCACCGAGCCAGATTGTCTGCCGAATGCCGAGATACTCGCGGAATGCGCGCTCGTAGCCGTCTCGGTCCATGCCCGGGTTCCGAACCTGTACGTCGGATAAGAGCCACTCTTCGGTCACGAGCATCGTACCTGCGCCATCCGTCTCGATGCCGCCGCCTTCGAGAATCAAACGCGCACCGCGGTCAGGCTGCGTGGGCTCGATGCGGAGCAGTGAAGTGATCCGCTCGATCGCACGGCCGACTTCCGCGTCACGGGCGAAGTTTGGGTATTTCGCCCACGCGTTGAATCCCCAGTTCACCATCTGCACGCCACCGTGCACGTCATGCACGAAGGTCGGCGCCGAATCGCGCAGCCACACGCGATCGTTGGGCACCACGTGCAGCCGTACGTTGCTCCTTACGCCGTGCGCGTCGAGATGTTCTTGCGCCGCCACGCGAACGGCGTCGTCGTGACAGAGAATTTCAACGCGTTCGTGCTCAGCGATGACGCGAGCGATCTCCGCGTACACCCACGGAATTGGCGCGAGCTTACCCGGCCAGTCCGGCTCGTGATGTGGCCAGGCAATCCACGTGGCGTCGTGCGGCGCCCACTCGGCTGGGAATGTGTAAGGAGGCATGCTGGAACTCTAAAAAGTGAACGGTGAACGGTGAACGGTGAACGGTAGTAACGTCAAACGCCGTGACCGTTCACCGT
>JBDTMO010000122.1:0-10838 GCA_039934235.1 bacterium
GTGCTCGGCATTCTTCCGGGCCGCGACACCAATCGAGTCATCGTCATCGGGGGCCATTATGACTCGTGCGTCTGTGGCGTTCCGCCAAATGGAGGCGTCGATTCGACGAGCACCGCGCCGGGTGCAGACGACGATGGGTCCGGGACGTCCGCCGTCGTCGAGCTCGCTCGCGTTGTTTCGAAGCGATATCCAAAAGGGCTCGACGCCACCATCATCTTCGTTCTGCACGCTGCCGAAGAGCAGGGATTGCTCGGCGCCACGCATCTCGCGCAGCGGCTGAAAGCTGAAGGCAAGCAGGTGATTGCTGGAATGACGGACGACATCGTCGGGAATGTGGTGGCCGAGGATGGCACCGTGGATTCGACGAGCGTGCGCATCTTCGCACAGGATCCCGATACGTCTGGCAGTCGCGAGCTCGGCCGCTACGTCTGGGGACTTGGCGTCATGTACCTGCCTGGCTTCGAGGTGGTTCCGGTGTTTCGCCTGGATCGAATCGGGCGTGGTGGTGACCACACGCCTTATATCCAGGCGGGCTGGCCCGGTCTTCGCTTTACGGAACGGCTCGAGAACTACAAGCGCCAGCATCTACCAACCGACGAATTTTCCCACGTGAACTTCGGCTACATCGCCCAGGTTGCTCGGCTCAATGCAGCGACCGTTGTCTCGCTTGCGTCCGCACCTGCGACGCCCGATTCGGTTATCGCGCGGCGGGAGAATGCTGCATCGGGAGGTCAGGCGTGGTCACTTCGGTGGACGCCGGTGCCCGGAGCGGCACGGTATGAGGTGCTCGTCCGTCGCACGACGTCGCCGTCATGGGAGCGTGTCATACCGGTGGGTTCCGGCCTCACCCAGCAACTCGACTTTCAGCTCGACGACGGCTGGGCTGCCGTGCGCGCAGTTGGAGCGAATGGGCATCGCTCCATCGCGCGCGTTGCGGGGCCGGCGGCGCGAGCAGCGACGGCTGCTCCGCCACGGCCATAGAGTCGTGACGGACGCGCCTCGCCTTGCTCACGTCAGCGCCGACCTTAGCGGGGTAGGTTCAGGCGCACTACGCGATACGACGCTGCTAAGCGGGCTGCTCATTGCGGCGGCGGGCGCTGCTGGGCTCAACGCCATCGGCGTTCCCATCGTGCGCACGGCGCCCACTGGAGGCGTTTCCGCGGTGCTGCTGCTGGATCCGTGTCATGTGAGCATTCACTCACTGCCCGAACGCGGGCTGGCGCTCGTGGATGTGCTTGCGCGCGACAAGGCGGGCGCCGAAAAGGCGCTCGAGGTATTTGTGCGCCGTCTCGCGCCCGCCGCGATCACCAGCGACACTCGGCTGCGCGGCTGACATGCGAGCACTGCTGCCGCCGCTCTACGTCCTGCTCGTTGTCATCATCGTCGCGTGGAACATCCTGCTGACGGGTCGCATCGCGCAGGTGCGGACGCTGCCGCAGCCCTTTGCGTTGCTCACGGCGCTCGCCGGATTTCTCCTGCTGCCTGCGCTGGCCATTCACCTCGCGACGTCGGATGCGACCACGGCGCGGGCGATCAGCGCAGTCGAGTGGCTGTGGCCCGTGACGCTGGTGCTGTTCGCAATCCAGGCCCTCTATGCTGCCACACGACGACTGGTGAATCCGTTTCTCGGATTCTTCATGTCGACCTATGACGTGCTCATCGCGCTCGACGTCGTGTTGCGTCACCTGGCGTCGCAGGGACGCACGCTTCCCACCGTCGCGCTCGTGTTTCTCGCGGCAACGAGCGGCGCATTCGCCTTCGCATCGCAATCGCCAACGATCATTGCGTCGCCATTGTTCTTTTTCGTGCCCATCGCGGCACCCGCATTCCCTTCGCTGCGCACGTGGTCCGCAAGTTTTCGTATCTTCCTGGCGCTCGTCGCGTTTGCATGGATCGTCGTGATTGTCATGCAGCTCGCGCCGGCCGTCGAAACCGTGCGGTCGTACACGATTCATGATCCGCACATCGAGAGGCTGCAGGAACGCCCGGGCGGCGACCTCGATATCGGGATCAAGATCTTCCCGGACCTCGACGGGGGGCCACCACCCACGGCAATCAAGAACGACCTCGCACTTGTCGACACCATCGGCGTGTCGGTCGTGAGTGTGACGATCGTCCCTGAGCAGATCAACCGGGCCGGACTCGATTCGATTGCGCATACGCTGGACGACCTGCGCGGGGACAGCACACAGCTCATCGTGACGCTCGGATACGAATCCAGCCTGAACCCGCTGCCCGGGCGAACATTCAGTGAGAAGAAACGACTCGCAGCAATCGACCTGATCGTGCGCATCCTGCATCCAGACATCCTGGTGCCCGCGCTCGATCCGTACGATGCCGGAACCCGCGCTGCTGGATCGCGTCCTCCACAGTTCTGGCAAGCGTACCTCACGCGCGCCTCCGACGAAGCAAAGCGCATCAGGCCGCGAACGCGCATTGGTGTCGCCGCGTCCACATACGACCGGCGAGACAGCACGCTGTACGCGTGGGCTGCGTCATCCACGTCGCCAATTGACATTGTCGGCTTTTCACTGTGGCCGTCGCCCACGGGCGCACGGACGCTCGACGCGGCGCGCGGCGCGGCCGACCGGTGGATGCGTGAGTCACGCTCAACGAAGGACCACTGGATTTTTGCGTCGGGCGGATTTCCTGAAGCGCACAGTGAAATGAGTCAGGAGAACGCGGTGTGGTCGGCGCTTGCATGGGCGACCAGCCGGCCCGCCATCAAGGGCGTCATCGTCGCGGAAGCGGGGGACTACGGAAGCATTCGCGGCATTCGCGCCGCCGATGGCCACCTTCGGCGCGTGACGTTCGCCATCAAGCGCGCGATGAGAGGCTTGCAGGAAACGGCGGCGCCAGACTCGACGCCCGCACTGCGGAAAACGCAGCAGCGCGTAGGACCGTAGCGACCAACCGCGCTCCTACACCGCTCGGCCCACGCCGCGCACGATGCCCTCGACCCGCCGCGATTCGTCGAAGTACGCGCGCGCGATCGCCAGCATCTCGTCCGACGTCACCGCGCGAACGCGAGCCTCGTATTCAGCGAGTTCACGCAGGCCACCGAACATGTACGCGTCGACCATGTCGCCGAGCACTGCGCCACCACTCTGCTGGCGGATGGCGTGTGTGCCGATGGCGTACGTCTGCGCCTGCGCCAATTCTTTCGGCGTCACGGGCG
Source organism: bacterium (assembly GCA_039934235.1). Taxonomy (GTDB): domain Bacteria; phylum Gemmatimonadota; class Gemmatimonadetes; order Gemmatimonadales; family Gemmatimonadaceae; genus AG11. Next base: position 3,179 of record JBDTMO010000122.1, read on the forward strand.
TTTCACGCAGCTTGGCAAATTCCGCCAACAGACCATGCCGCGCCTGCTCTTCCTTCTCCGGCGACGTCGCGATGTACGACACGAACGCGCCGGCGAGCATCCGCTCGCTCGCGAACGCCTGCACGGTGTAGCCCAAGGACTGCTTGTCGCGCAGCTCGTCGAAGAAGCGGCCTCCGAGGCCGCTCGCGACACCGGCAATCATCTCGGCAGCAAAGCGTCCGATGTCGACGCGGCTTGGTCCGGGGAAGAGCAAGGCAAGCGCCGTCTGCGCCTTGTCGCGCTTCTCCGAACGCTGCACCACTCCTGCCGGCCACTCTGGCCGCGCGTGCTGCACTGGCTCGCCACCGCGAAGTTCGCCAAACTGCGCGGCGACCATCGCGGCAAGCTCGTCATGATCCGCATCGCCCACCACCGCGATTACGGACGGTCCGTTGAGGAACCGAGTACGGTGCCACTCGCGCACGCGCTCCGCCGTAATGCGCGGAAGCGATGTGTCGTCGCCGCTTACCGGGACGCCGTACGGATGACCAGCGAATGCCGCCATGGTCGCGAGACGCATCGGATAGCGATACATGTCGTCGCGTAGCGCGGACAGATCGGAGAGTGCGATGGCTCGCTCCGTCTCCAGTACATCGTCCGGAACGGTGGGATGTTGCGCGACGTCGGCGAGTAAGGCGACCGCCTCCGCCGCGTATCGCAACGGCACGCTGATCGACCAGCCGAAGCTTTCGCTCGCGGCGCCTGCGCTCACGCTTCCACCTAACAACTCGCCTTCCTCGGCAATCTGCTCCGCTGATCGTAGCGCAGTCCCTTTGAGCGCCGTGCGTGCGAGCATCGTGGTCAGGCCGGCGTCGCTGGCGGGTTCGTCTCGCGCACCGCCAATGGCGAACACGCCCGCGTGCAACAACGCGCCCGGCTTGCGACGCACGAGCAGTGGTGTGCCCGTCTCCATGCGATACACGCGGACACCGGCTTCCTCGTGCTCGATGCGTAGCCGCGTATGGACGGCGGGTGGCGGCGCGCTCGGCAACGGAGGCGGCGTGAGGTCAGCAACTGGCGCGTCGTCGAGCAGTGCGCGCATGGCGTCCGCACTCGACGCAATTTCCTGCGTGCCATTGGGACGATAGAGAACGACGCCCGCGTGATCGGGGTCGAGATACTGACGCGCGAGGGCCGTCACCTCATCGGGCGTCACGGATAGCGCGCGCTGCAGATACGCTTCGCCAGCGCGCCAATCACCGAGCGCTTCCCATTCGGCGAGATAGTTCGCCTGTCCTTCCATGTCTTCGAGACGGCGTACCCAGCGCGATTCATAAAGACGCTTCGCCCGCACGAGTTCCGCTTCGGTCACGCCATTCTCGCGCACCGCGCGGAGTTGGGCCCAGATGGCGCGCGCGGCATCGGCTGCGCGTTCAGGAGGCGCTTCGGCATGCACGACGAAGACGCCGAGTGACGTTGGTGTGTAATCGTAGGCAGAGACAGAGGTGGCGAGCTTGCGTTCGCGTACACCGCGATAGAGGCGCGATGCACGACCGCCGCCAAGGACCATCGACAGGATGTCGAGTGCCGGCGTTGCGTCGTGCAGTGTGCCGGGAGTCCGCCATCCCATCGCAATCTGCGTTTGCCCGATGTCGCCACTCCACTCGCGGTAGCGAAAGCCGGCGATGCCTTCTTCCGTCGGTCCGGGTGAAAGCTCGGGTGTTCCGCCTTCAAGCCGCCCGTGACGCTTCGTGACCTCGAGCAGCACCTCAGCAGGATCGACATCACCAACAATGGTGAGGACGGTACTGCCTGGACGATAGAAGTTACGGTAAAAGCGAATCATCGCGTCGTGATTCAGCGCGCGCAGACCCGGCTCTCGCCCAATACGCCACCGGCGAATGCGATGCTGGTCGTGCAGCACTTCGAACAACGTCTCCGTCGCGACGGCGCCGGGGTTGTCTGACTTGCGCTTTGCTTCCTGGATGATCACCTCGAGCTCGCGCGCCAGTTCGTCCGTATCGATCAATGAATTGGCATACGCATCGAACTGTACATCGAGCCCTGTCAGGAATCCGGATGACGGCAGAACCGTGTAGTACACGGTGTGATCATAGATCGTCGCCGCGTTGAGATAGCCGCCCGCTGATTTTGTTTCGCGTGCGATTTCTCCGACTCCGCGATCGGGCGTGCCCTTGAAGTACATGTGCTCGAGCACATGCGCGATGCCAACGACGTCATCAGTCTCATCGAAGTAGCCCGCACGCACATACGTCACGATCGCAACGACCGGCGCGGAGGCGTCTCGTCGCACGAGGAGCGTCAATCCGTTTGGGAGTACTGTGCGAGTTACAGTTGCCGGATCGAGCGCGATGGAGAGATCTGAGTCAGTCATTCGTTCCCGCGATGAAAAAGTATGTCGTTTGGAGCATGTGCAGCATCCGCGTGTTTTCCGCGCAATCCACGAAAGGCAGTTGCTGTGTCTATTGTTGAAAGCAGGACCCTTGCTTCGCTAAGAGGTGATTGCGCACCGCAGTTCCCTGCGCCCTCTGCCTCTCTGCGTCCTCTGCGGGTGCGCCGTCCCGAACCATCCTCTAGACGCAAATTACACGATGGCCAATCGCCGGAACCGCAGCACGAGCAGCCCCAACAAGAAGCACGCAATTCCATATCCGGCGAACCACTCGAGTAGATGCCAGGGAAGTGGCTCCCCCTTCGCCACCGCTGAGTAGACGTCGGATGTGCGATGCAGCGGTGGCAGCACGTAGAGCAGCTTCGCGATCATCGAGTCCGATTCCTTATATCGCTCCCAGAAGTAATTCGCCGCAACAGTCACGCTCACGAGTGACAACCAGTCCCAGCGTGCCGCCGCCGAAAGGGCGAACGTAATACCGCCATACGTCAGAAACATCAGCGCCACGGCGATTAACAGCGGTACACTCAGCACTGGCCACACGAGCACGCCGTATAGCAAGCCAAGTAGCGCCATGGCTGCGACGTACCCAACCCAATGGACGACAAACGCCTGCCCGTAATAGCGCCACGGAGCAACCGGCTTGGAAAAAAGGAAGCGATAGTAACCAAGCTTCCGATCATTCGCGACGATTCCATTCATCGCCAATAGTGCTCCCACGAATACGAGCGCACCAAGAAAGTTTCGGAGAACCATTCCATTGAAGTCCTTCATCACGTATGCCGTCGCAGCGTCGACGCCGCCATACTTCGCGATGACCCGTGGCGACATCGACGCAAGGTTCCGACTCAACGCTGGCATCATCGGCGCAACCGTCAGGTAGCCGAGCAGGCTGCCGACGATGAGGATCGGGAGGCCGCGATCGATGAGGTAGTCGCGCCATTGCCAAAATCCATACATGCCAACGCGTCCGCGCGGACTCACTGCTCCGCCTGCCGAACATGCCCGACGGCTTCTCGAAACTGCTGCTCGAGTTCCGAGTGAACGGGATACACGGCGCTCACCTGCGCTCCGCCCTGAATGAGGGCAACGAGTCCTGCGTTGATTGCATCAAGCGAAACACCAGTCAACTCGAACTCGCCTCCGCCCATCTCGCGGCTCGTGGGGAAATGATTGATTACCACGTCGTCTCCGCGCGTGACTACCAGTCGATACGCCGCACCCTCCGTCACGTGACGCTGCATCGCACGGATGTCGACGATGCGCTGGAGCCGGCCCTGATCGATGATGCCGACACGATCCGCCAGGCGCGCCAACTCATCGAGGTTGTGTGACGCAATGAGGATCGTGCGATCCGGGCGTCGCAATCGCTCTACCACATCGCGAAACCGCTGCGTCCACACTGGATCGAGTCCATGTGTCGGCTCGTCGAGCACAACAAGTCGCGCGTCGGCAAGGAGCGCCTGCGCGAGACCAAGCCGCTGCAGGTTTCCCTTGGACAGTTGACGCACTCGCTTGTTGCGATGTTCCTCGAGGCCCAACTGCTCGATCGCCGCTTCAACGCGCGCCTTGAGTGACGCCTGCGGAACGCCTGACAAAATCGCGTACCGCTCCAACGCAGTGGCGACACGCCACGCCGGAGGAATGTTGATCAGTTCGGAGAGATATCCAACGCCATTGGCCTCGACATAGGCACGCGGATCGGCCCCATCGATCTGCACGGAGCCTTCGGTCGGGCCAAGGAAACCAAGCAGCAGCGCGATCAGCGTGCTCTTGCCTGCGCCATTCGGGCCCGCCAACCCAAAGACTTCTCCCGCGGTGACATCCAGGGAAAACCCGGTGAGTGCGCGCACCTCACGTCCCGTCCAACTACGGTAACTCTTCCCGACGTTGGCAAAGGAGATCATGAAGGGACGCTACGAACGGGACGCCTCCCTCAACGGACGAGTGGCGGCGGAGCAGCAGGAGTTGTGGGGGTACACGCCGACCACGCACCGGGCCCGGCCCTCGTAATCCAGCGCTGCCCTTCGTCGATACGGCCCAGCCGCATCAATGCGCAGCCCATGAATCCTTGCGACAGCTTGTCGTTGGGATCGACCTGCAGTGCGCGAATGTAAAACTTGCGCGCGTCGTCGAACTGCTGCGCCGCGAACAAGGTACTCGCGAGCTCCCTCAGCGCAGTGGCATTGCTGGGGCCGAGCCGCACGGCATTCACGGCCTCCGTGTTCGCGTTGCCGAGATTGCCGCGTTCGCGCTCCATGCGTGCGAGGTAGACATGCGGCATTGGATCAGTCGGCACATCCGTCGCCGCTTTACGGAACGACGCCTCGGCCGCTTCGCGCCTGCCTTCCTTGAACGCTTGCACCCCCTGATCGTAGGCGGCGTTGGATCCGCCGCCCAATAAGGCGAACCACGCAATTCCCCCGACGACGAGTAGCGCCACCAGACCGAGCACCGGAAACATCCATGCTGGGCGCGACCGTGGCGTCAACGGCGCAGTCGCTGTCACGGGCGACACAACCGGCGGTTCCACATATCGTACGCTGCCAGGGTTCGTCGACAACGCCGACGATGCCTCCCCCATCAATCCGGATTCCAACTTGAGAAACGCGTCGCGCGTTGCGTTGATGTCGCCTTCGGTCGGCGCATAGTCGGTGTGACCAGCCCGCTCTTGCGCTGCGTTGAATTCAGCCAGCGCATTCGCCTGGTCCAACGACAGAAAATTGCGTTGGCGGAGTTCTCGAATGAGTGCCTGCCCACCGAGCGTCGATCCCCCGATGAGGGAACGGAGGCCCGTTTCGACGGCGGCCCAGGCTTCGATGATGTCTGCCGCGAGATCATCCTTGTCGCGCGACATGCTCAGGCGCGCCACGATCGGGCGCGCCGAATGCACCGCGTCGAGCGCGGCGCGCTGTGACCCGCCGGTCATTGAACGATGCGCAGAAGCCCCGCGTCCGCGCTGGCGCGAACGAACAGCTCGACATCGTGGCTCGGCACACGCACCCCGGTTTCCCGGAACGTGCGCTTCGCCATGCGAGACATGAATACCTCGAGAGGGATGTCGCGTCCCCCTTCAGAATCGACGTGTTGCAACGACCGCACGATGTCCTCCCACGAGCCAGTGAGCTGCCGACCATCCCGCGTCAAAACCTCGTGCGCCGTCAGGTCGGTGACCTCGGGCGCGGCTGGCTCCTCCGCTTTCCTGTCGACCAACGAGGAAAGAAGCGTGCCGAACAACTCGAGCTGGCCACGAGCGACTTCCACATCGCTACCGTCTCCAGCCACTCCACCATCCACCTCGATGAACAATTCGTCGATGTCGTCCAGTTCACCGCCCAATTCCGCGAGACGGTCTTCCCATGGCTTGAGCTCCGGATCGTGCTCGTCGAGCTTCTGCGCTGCGCGCTTGAGTTCGATCAACCGCCAGATCCCCAACTCGTCCCAATGATCTTCGGTCGTCGTGCTTTCGAAATGATAGAGCGACGCATCGTAGTCTCCGCGATCGTAGAGGATGTTCGCGAGATAGATACGCGCCTCAGCGTGCTCGTTGTCAGCCTGCAGCGAGCGCCGCAACGAAGCGATCGCCGCGTCGTCATCGCCCAACCGGTGCTGCGCGTAGCCGACACAGGCAATTGCCTCTGCGCTGTCGGGCGCCTGCTGCGCCGCGACCTCGAAGAACTCGAGTGATGCACTGAATAGCTCACGCCGGTCGCGCGTCGACGCCTCACGAAACAACGCCCGCCCACTCTGAAGCATGAGGTCGAGGTCGTCCGCATAGCCAAGCTCGAGCGTGCGACGAAAGCAGCGAAGCGCTGCATCCTCGAGCCCAAACTTCAGCAGGGCTTCACCGAGCCCGGCAAGTGCGTCTTCATGCTCTGGCTCGAGGACAAGCGCTTCCTCGAAGCTGCGGCGTGCCCACGCGAACTCCTCACGCGCCAGTCGCGCGTAGCCAACGCCGATATGGAGTTCGACCGAGTTGGGATAAAGCGCCAGCCCTTCGCGAAGCACACTTAACGCATCGTCGTACTGCCCTTCGTTGTAGAGTTGGTGCGCGCGCTCGTCATACTCTTCGGAGCTCAGGAACGGAGTGGCCATTGGTACGAAAGCCTCCTGCTCGTGAGGGACGTCTTATTGTACCATTTGGGACGTGGGAAGTTCAACAGTTTGGCGGCAGAAATTTGCATCTCCCTGACATATTTTCGCGTTGCACGGTTACCATCCCTCGGCCGCCAGCGCAAAGGCGATCTGTCCGGCGAGCAAGGCGTTCTCCTCCAGTAATCCGAGATTGGCCAATAAAGATCGCCCCTCCGTAGCCTGAAGGACTGCGCCGAGTAGAAACGGCGTCGTTGCGGCACCGCGAATGCCAGACCGGCGAGCCTCTTCGAGCGCTTGAAACACCGCGGCGTCAACCAGGTCCTGTGGGAGCGCGACCTCCTCGGGCGGTGGCTGAACGACGAGCGTTGCCTGCCGGCGACCAAGTGATCTCGCGGCACGGTGAATCGCCGCGATCTCTTCGGGCGAGTCCGCACGGGCACTGAGCCTGAGCCCCGTGGAGCGCGTGAAGAACCCGGGGAGTTCATCAGTGCGGTACCCAATCACAGCGACGCCCAATGTCTCCAGGCGCTCGAGCGTGGCGGGCAGGTCAAGAATGGATTTCGCACCAGCACAGACCACGACAATCGGCGTTCGGGCCAGCTCGACAAGATCCGCCGATTCGTCGAACGGCGCGTCGCGATGCACGCCGCCAATTCCGCCCGTTGCAAAGACTGACGTCGTGGTGGCGCCAGCGATACACAGTGACGCCGCCACCGTCGTAGCACCGTCTGCGTTTTGCGCCATCGCCACACCGAGGTCGCGCGACGAAACCTTCCGCACGCCGTCACGGGCGAGAAAGCGTTCGAGCTCAGCGGGCTCAAGTCCCATAGTCGCCCGTCCACCGCAAACAGCGGTGATCGCCGGCAGTGCGCCACCGCGTTCCACCGCGCCAGTCATCCGCTCGGCAGCATCGCGGTTGTGTGGGATCGGAAGCCCCTGCGCCAGCACCGAGCTCTCGAGCGCCACAACGGGGCGGCCGTCCCGCAGAGCGGCGGCGATGATTGGCAGGACTCGCACGCCGCCCGCCGACGTGTTCAGGGCGCCGCCACCGGAGCAGGTCGCCGTGGCCACGCGCGCACAATCGCGTCGCCCATGTGTGCCATCATCACGTGCGCTTCGTTGTCAATCATGTAGCGCTCGTCCGTGTTCTCCTTCGTCAGGACGCAGTACGCA
>JBDTMO010000123.1:0-10741 GCA_039934235.1 bacterium
CCATACTCTCCACGAGATTCCGCAGCTCACGCACATTGCCCGGCCACGGATACTGTACAAGCATCTCCATGGTCTCTGCCGAGATGCCGGGAAATGGACGGTCGTGCTGGGCGGTGAAGTCGCGAATGAATCGCCGCACGAGCAACGGAATATCTGTTGGCCGCTCACGCAACGGCGGCAGATAGATGCTCAACACATTCAGTCTATAGTACAAGTCCGGACGGAAGCTTCCCTCCTCCACGCGCTCACGTAACGGACGGTTGGTGGCCGCGATGACGCGCACGTTCACCGAGATGGACTGCACACCGCCCACGCGCGTGAACTCACGCTCCTCCAGCACGCGCAGCAGCTTCACCTGCGTACTCTGCGGAATCTCGGAAATCTCATCGAGAAAAAGCGTACCCCCATCCGCCAGCTCAAAACGGCCCAGGCGTCGCTCGGCGGCACCGGTGAAGGCGCCCTTCTCATGGCCAAAGAGCTCACTCTCCAGCAGTGACTCGGTCAACGCGCCCACGTTCACGGCAATGAAGGGCTTGTTGCGACGTGGACCGAGTGACGCCAACGCACGCGCGACGAGTTCCTTGCCGCTACCGCTCTCGCCTTCCACGAGCACGGTGCTGCTCACGGGCGCCATCTGCTCCACCTTCACCATCACTTCGCGCAGCGGTTCGCTCTCGCCAATGAGGCCTGTGGCTTCCTGAAGCGCGTGACGCTCCATGATGCGCCGCACGCCGATGGCCACGTCGTCCACGACGATTGGCTTGGAGAACAGTTCGACGTAACCCATGACGCGGAGCCGCTCGCGCTGTGCGGCATCCTGTCCGCCCACGAGGCCGACGACGGGCGTGCCTTCCCACAGCAGTTCGCGGACGAGCGTGATGTTCGACGTATCCGTCAGCTCGCCACTCAACACAATCAGATCCGGCCTGGCTCGTTTGATCTCGGCGCGCATGTCGTCGAGTGGGCTGACGAGCACTGTCTCCACGCCGTCGGCTTCCAGGCGCGCATTGAGACGCACGGCCGGTTCGACGTCGTGCAGCGTAATGAGGACGCTCATGTGGTGGCGTTTGCGTGGGTGGCGCTGTGGTCCGTGGCGTTGCCACGCAGGATGTCGATGGCGTGCCTGATGATTGGATCGAGCGCAGCGAGCGAGTCGCGGACGCCGCTCGTCGATCCTGGCAGGTTGACGATGAGCGTTTGCGCACGGACGCCTGCGATGCCGCGGCCGAGCGCGGCGCGTGGGAACGTGGCGCCGGTGATGGTGCGGATGCGCTCCGCGATGCCGGGCGCCTCGCGCTCGATGACGACGCGCGTGGCTTCGGGGGTGATGTCGCGCGCGCTCAATCCAGTGCCGCCGGTGGTGAGTATGAGATCGGCGCTGTCGTTATCGCACCAAGCGGTGAGTTGACGAACGATGGCGACTGATTCGTCGGGCACGATCGCGCGTGCGACGACGTCTGCCGACTGCGACTGAGCCCACGAGGCGGCGGCGTCGCCGCTCGAGTCGGCGCGTTCGCCACGTGAGCCCAGGTCGGAGATGGTGAGGATGGCTATGCGCATTGCATCATTGCGAACGAGCGAGGTGCAGATCCTTCGACTCGCTTCGCTCGCTCAGGATGACACGGTGCTCGCTTCGCTCGCTCAGGATGACACGCTGCTCGCTTCGCTCGCTCAGGATGACACGATTCATCACAGGTGCGACGCGTTTTTGTAGAACGGCGGCTTGGTGACCGTGGCCGGCACGCGCTTGCCACGAATTTCCACCTCGAACTTCGTGCCTTCCTTGGAGCCGGCGGTGGGCAGGTACGCAGTGCCGATCGCGTGACCGAGCGTTGGACTCATCGTACCGCTACAGACCGCGCCACTCGCCTCACCATTGTAGAACACGGGATAGCCGTGCCGAGGAAAGTTGCGGTCTTCCATGGTGAAGCCGACGAGTTTTTTCTGAACGCCTGCTTCCTTCTGCTTCAGCAACGCGTCCTTTCCAACGAAGTCGCCCTTGGGGAGCTTCACGAGCCACGCGAGGTTGGCTTCGAGTGGTGTGACGGTGTCGTCGATGTCGTTGCCGTACAGCGCCATGCCCATTTCGAGACGCAGTGAATCGCGCGAGCCGAGTCCCGCAGGGATGATCTTGTCCGTCGCCATGAGGGCGGTCCAAATCGGTACCGCGGATTCGTTCGCGATGTACAGCTCGAATCCATCTTCGCCGGTGTAGCCGGTGCGCGAGATGATTGCTTTTTGTCCCGCAACTTCGCCCTCGGCAAAGTGGTAGTACTTGATGGCCGAGAGGTTTGTGGCGGTGAGGGTCTGGAGAATGGGCGCAGTTTTGGGGCCCTGCACCGCGAGCAGCGTCATCTCGTCGGTGGCGTCGTGCACGGTGACGCCAAACTCCTCGGCGTGACGGACGATGTGCGCGTAGTCCTTGGGCGCATTGCTCGCGTTGACGACCATCATGACCTTGTCGGGAAACCGATAGATGAGGCAATCATCTTCGATGGTTCCGCGGTCGTTGAGGATCGTGGAGTAGTGCACCTGGCCTATCTCGAGCGCGGCCACGTTGTTCGTCGTCACGTGGTTGACGAAGTCCACCGCCCGGGCGCCGTTGACCCAGAATTCGCCCATGTGGGAGACGTCGAACACACCGCAGCTTTCTCGGACGGCCTTATGCTCGGCGGTGATTCCGCTGGGGTATTGGACAGGCATTTCGTAGCCGGCAAACGGGACGATTTTGGCGCCGAGTGCGACGTGGATGTCGTGAAGTGGTGTGCGCTTGAGTGGTCCGGCGGGGGCGTTCGACATGAGTCGGAAGGACGGGTTGGGGGAACGCCAAATATGCGCGTCTGACATCCCGATGTGCCAGCGTGGCAGGACAAGCTGTGTTTGGCAGGTGCAACTGAAGGTGCAGATCCTTCGACTCGCTTTGCTCGCTCAGGATGACAAATGGCTCGCGCCGAATGCACAACGCTGTAGCAGTGACGCACTGGCATGAGTGACGAACAACTATCGGCATGGGTTGGGCTTTGCGAACCTCACCCATGCCGCTGATTCCTCCCATGCGTCTCCGTTCCGCTGTTGCCGCTAGCGCGAGCGTCTTCTTTCTCGGCTGCGCCGCATCGCTCACGGAAGCGGATGACCCATCGGTCTGCCCGCAGACGTACGAGTTCGGCAACTATGGCTGCGGAGACGTCGAAGGTCGCATCGTCAATCCGGGCGGCTTGCCGGTACAGGGCATTCGGGTAAACGCTCGCGGCGATTCGTCGGCAAACGGCCAGTCGTTATCAGCGTATGGCATGACGGACGGCAACGGACGCTACTCATTGCGACTGACGAGATACTTTCTCGTGTCAGGAACCGGCCGAGACTCGGCAACAGTCAGCGTGTGGACGGGCGCGGGCGGGATGCCGGCTGCTGCCACGACGGTCGTTGCGCAATTCGCCGACGTCGGCGCGCGGGTAAAGGTGGCCTCCGTCCCGCTGATCACGGTGTCGGCGCCATGATGTGACCGGGTTGCCGCATGGCCGGTTAGGCGGGGACAACATCTCTCCCTTCCTCGGCTGGAGTAGTCCCATGCGCCTGATTCGTTCGCTCGTCCCCGCCGCGCTTGCCGTTGCCACCATACTCGTTGCGTCACAATCGGGACGCGCGAACTCCGCGGGCGACGCGCCGGAAATCCGCCGCATTCGCACGCATTTCGATAGCGTGCTCACTGGACTCACCGCCCGCGATCTCGGAGCACTCAGCGCCGAGCAAGTGTCGCATCGCCAAACGCTTCTCACTACGCTGCGCGCGTATCGCGAACGCGGCGTATTTCCGCACAACTACGATTTCCCCGGACAGTTCGTCCCCTACTTCGTCGATCGCAAGACGGGAACGCTCTGCGCCGTTGCGTATCTGCTCGAGTCCACCGGCCGTCGCGACATCGTGGATCGCGTCGCGAAAACGAACAACACCGTGTGGGTCGCGCAGCTCGCCGGCGATACGGCGTTCACCAACTGGCTCAGTGTAAACGGCATCTCGCTGGACGAAGCCGCGTTCATCCAAGTGCCGTATGCCATGGTGCAGACTCCTGCCGAGCGGAATCGACAGACCGCGTTCATCGCGGTGGCGCCGTTTGCGCTGGGTGGCGCGCTGATCACTGGTGGATTGAATGCGCTGGGTAATGCGGATGGGCATCGCACCACTGTGAGCAAGGTCGGCGTTGTCACGGGCGTCACGACCGCAGTGATGGGATCACTGGTGATGGCGAAGGCCGACAATTCGGGTATCGGTGGGGCGGCGATCGCCGTGGGCCTGACGACCGTGGCGCTCTCCGCGCGATCGATGATCCATCATTCCACGATCGTCGCGCAGCGGGAAGCGGAGCAGCGCGCGCGCTCGGCGGTGCAGACATCGCTTGCACCGATTGTGTCGACGAGCAATGGCGGGAGCGCGGGGATGCAGTTGTCTGTGCGCTTCTAGGAAGCCGCGAACAGTCTCCGGCGTTTTCACGAACCAAACCACGAAGAGCCGCGGTCGCGACGACCGCGGCTCTCCTTGTTTGTGGGCCCTAGGTTACGGGCACTTCGAGGACTGCTCGCTCTTGATCTCCGATGCGACCCGGTGGCCTGGCTCCGGCTCCGAGAATGTCACCGACACGCAAGCGCCCACGACGAGCGGACCGGCGAGTGCCTTGAGGTGCGTGAAGTAGTTGCCCTCGAAGATGTAGCCACCGACTGTCCATTCCGACGGCGTTCCATAGTAGACGCCCGTCGGGACGATGCCGATGGAGTCGATGCGCGCAGTGAACGACGGTACCACTGGAATTGACGGCGCCCCGGTGCTGCCACCACCGCCGCCACCACCGGATGTCGTTCCGGACTTGGCTAACGTCGGCGAAGACGGCGAGACAGGGGACGTGGCGGAACTATCGGAACACGCGGCGAGCGCGGTGACTGCGGCGAGCGCGATCAGCGAGAGTGAGCGGGTGCGTGACATTTGTCTGGGTTCTGGCGGGAGGTTTGGCTGGGCTCGCGTGGAAGTAGTGCGGCCCTGTGCTCAAGGGAGACGGAACCACTGTCGAGATTATTCCCGCATCTGCTGCATTCGCGTCGTCGGGCTCGCTGATGGACTGAACTCAGCGACTTCGTGTGAAGGATCCGAGAGACGGAATCAGTGGCACGCTCAAGGTCACGGATTTCGGCGTCGCTCGGCTTATGCGTGCGCCAGCGCGGACTTCGGTGATCGATGCTGGACGTGTCGTCGCGCATCTGTCCGGCGCAATTGTCGGCACGCCAGAATGCATGGCACCGGAGCAACTGCTCGGCGCGCTCCCGACTGTCGCGTCGGACATCTACGCCGCAGGGGTGGTTTTATACGAGTGCCTGTCTGGCGTTACTCCTTATCGCGCCGACACGCCCATGTCCGACGTCGACGCGTTCGTGCATCTCCCGGCATTCTGGCTGAAGATGGCGCTGGTCGTTCTTCTCATCGTAAACAGCCGCCTCGCGATGAGGACCATCCGGAGTCATCGCCTGCACGCCATGATGAACCGCGCCCTGTGGTTGCTCACGCTGCTCGCGGGCACAGCGCTCACGGCTGGTTGACGTCTTACGCGTCACTCCAAATGCGCGCCGAACCACTTCCGCCCATCTCATGCGGTTCGGGTGTTCGTGGAGCATGAAGCAGTACCCCGACGACTGGAACGCACACGACCCGCTTGAGCGAAGCGACCGAGGGCCCGCTCTTCAATCACTTGAAGTGGCGGGCCCCCGGTTATTGCTCTGGCGGTTTACGCCAGATGAAAGAGCAGTAACCTGTCTTTGCTTCCTCTACGCCCGACGACGACGCGCCGCTCCGAACACGCCAACCAGTCCGGTGGCCAGCAGCACGAGACTCGCCGGCTCCGGCGTGGAGACGACCCCCCGCGCACTGAGCGTCATGTCGCCCACGTCCAACCCATCCGTCCGACTGTCGCCAGTGACATGGAAAACAAGGTTGTTGACACCGGCCACGAAGCCGGTGCTGACTGTGTTCGTGCCGGTGAACTGATAGCTGTTGTTTGAATTCCCGCAGCTACCACCGTACGTGCCGCCGTTGAGGCTGTAGTAGCCCGACCCGGCGGCGGGGTAGTTGTCGATCGCGCACTGGAAGGTCATCACTGCGGAAGCGGCATTGTAGCCCGTGAGGTCGAACGACGTGCGGAAGTAGTAATCGCCTCCGCCTCCAGATCCGCTGGACGTTGCCGAAATCCAGGAGGAGAGGGCCGTGTTGAGTTGCCACACACCTGGAGGATTCTGCACCTGGTACGCCTGGGACCAGGTCGCGCCGCCATTCGTCGACACCTGCCATGCCGCGTCCTGAAACAACCCGTTCACGTTGCCGAGCGCTCCGGTGTTCGCCGGCGGCGTTTGTGCGCTCGCAGTTGCTGGCGCCGCGATGGCGATCAACGCGAGGATACTGCAGACCCTGAGTAGCTGCATTCGAACCCGCCTTCGTTAGGAGGACTGAAAGAGCCGAAAACGACGAAGGTGCCTAACAGCAATCCGCGTGCGACGACAGACTTGCTGACGGCGCGCACTCGACGCTTGGGCGCAACGACCTGTGCACTCGGTGTTTACGACTCGCGCGACGTCTCGCGGCAGGCAAGGTGGCGCCGACTGTTAGTGCCGCAACGACGCGACACTCTGTGGCATCGGCGCGATGTCTGGTCGTTTCGGGAGTAGAACCGCTTCGCCCGCATTTGAACCTTCCGCAGTTGTCGCGAATGCTTGTTGCTGCGCCGGGCGACGCGTAGAATGGCTCCACAAAGTGGACCGGCACCCTCAGGCGTCTTCAACGGGGTGTGATCGTCACTCTCAACGGGACGCAGGCGCTTGCGACTCAGGACGTTTGGCGGGTTGTGGATTGAGGATTCAGGCGGCGCAGCGATCGCTGGACCGCGTCCGCGCCCGCTCGCGTTACTCGCGACCCTCGCGAACGCAGGATCGAAAGGGCAGACCCGAGAGCGCGTGCTCGGCATTCTGTGGCCGGAGTCCGACCCCGAGCGCGCACGCCACGCGCTTTCGCAGGCGCTCTACAACATCCGTCAGGACATCGGCGCCGACACGATCCGCGCCACTCCTGACCAACGACTCGTGCTGGTCGTACCCAGCGATGTCCAGGATCTGCGCGAAGCCATTGCTGCTCGGCGCTGGGATCTCGCGGCGGCGCACTACGTCGGGCCATTTCTCGACGGATTCTATCTGTCGGAAGCACCGGAATTCGAGCGCTGGCTGGAGGAAGAACGCGCCGGGCTTGCCAAGGCGGGTATTCGCGCCCTGGAACTCGCGGCGCGTGCGCTCGCGGAGGACGGCCGGCACGACGAGGCAGGCCAGCTCTGGCTGCGGCTCACGCGTCTCGATCCATTCAATCCGCGGTTCGCAGCGGCTGTGATGGAGGGCTTGGCCGCTGGCGGCGATCGCGTCGCCGCGCTCGCTCATGGACGCATGCACGTTGACCTGGTGCGTCGCGAGTTTGACGCCGACCCCGACAGAACGGTCGAGGCGCTCATGGCGCGTCTTCGCGACGCTCCGACTCCACGCGCGGAGCCGACCTCGCCTGCAGTCGCGCAATTGCCAGCCCCGCCAATAGAGTCGGATGAGGTGCAGGTCCTTCGACTCGCTTCGCTCGCTCAGGATGACAAAGGGGTGCAGGTCCTTCGACCCGCTTCGCTCGCTCATGACCACGCGATCGTCGCAGCACCACTTCGCGCCAAGTCACGCTGGCTTCGCGCCGCCGCGCTGTTCGTCGGGGCGACTGCCGTCGTTGGATTTGGATGGCGCGAGATCGATGCTCGGCGGTCTGTTTCCGCTGACCCTTCACGCGGCGATCCGCTTACTGGCAACGCCCTTGTCGCGCGGCGGCTCTACGACGAGGGCCTCCGCTCGCTGTACCAGTTTGACGGCCCCGCGGCGAGCCGTCGCTTTCGCGCCGCGCTGCGCGAAGATCCTCAATCGGCGATTACGGCCTATCGCACCTGGCAGGCCGCGGTGGTGTCGGCCGAGGGCGACGCGAATGAGCTCGCCGACAGTGCCCTCTCGCTCGCGGCACACGCGCCCTCGCACGACAGCTTGCTCATCGTCACCCACATTGGCGTCGCTCGCAACGATGTCGGTGCGCTTGCCGCGGCGCGCGCGCTCGCCGTTCGTTATCCCGACGACCCCGAGGCCCTCGTTCGCGCAGCGGAGGCGCTATCAACGGCAACCACGGAGTTGGCGCAACCGGTGAGTTTACTCGAGCGCGCGGTCGTGCTCGACTCGGCTGCGGGCACGGGAGAACGGCTGGCGCCCTGCCGGGCGTGCGAGGCGCTCGGCATGCTCGTCGTGCGATACGAGGAAGCAGACTCGCTCGATGCGGCCGAACGTGTGTTGCGGCGATGGAGCATGATGCGACCGGCAGACCCGGTACCGTGGTGGTTCCTGTCGGGCCTTGATGTGACGCGCGGAAAGAATCGCGCGGCGCAGGAGAATCGGCGCCGCTATGAGGCGTTGGGCGGCCCGCGCGTCGATGCGGTGGAGCGCCTTGTTCAAAGCCTCTATTCCGACGATTCCGATGCGGCGAACGCGCAGTGCGCCGCAGGTCTTGCCGCGCGAGACGCGAAACCGTACACGAATTTTCGCTGGTATTGTGCGATCGCGTTGCGCAGTCAAGGTCGCTATCGTGCCGCGTTCGACCTGGTCGCCGGCCAGCGTGCTACAGCAGCGCCAAGTCGAAGTGGCAGTCCGCCGGTCGATCCTCGGCTTTCGGCAATCATCGATCTCGAGATGGACCAGTCACTGCGCGCGGCAGATGCATTTCGCGCCCTCGCCAGGGCTGATAATCGCAGCACATCACCGTCCGGCATTCGCGCTCATGGTGTCGCGTGGCATCTGACGCTTGCGGCGACCGCCGCCGTTGCGGGCGGTGATACGATTGCCGCTCGCGCGCTGGTCGACACCATCGAGAGTGCTGGACAGCGCAGCCTCGCGGTTCGTGGCCCGCTCCTTCACCACTTCGTGCGAGGCCTGTTGTATTCGCGCGGTGGACAGCATGAGGCGGCGGTCCGCGAGCTTCGCGCCGCGCTGCAAGCGCCAGCGCGTGGTTTCACGCGTATCAACTACGAGCTCGGTAAGAGTCTGCTCGCGCTGAACCAGGCCGCCGAGGCGATTTCGGTGGTGCGGCCGGCACTGCACGGCGGCATCGAGGGGCCGGAACTCTACATTACGCGCACCGAACTTCACGAGCTGCTTGCCCAATCGTTTGCCGCTGCCGGGCAGCGCGATAGCGCCGTCGTGCACTACGCGGTGGTCGAGCGTGCGTGGCGTTCGGCCGACCCGGCAATGCGATCGCGCTGGGCCGTTGCGCGCGGGTGGGCGAATGGCTCTGGGCCGGCACCGAAATAGCCTGAGCGTGAAGCCTCGAGCCTTGAGCAGCCCAGAGCTTGGGCTCAAGCCCGAGCTCAAGCTCTGAGCTGCTCATTGCGGGAGGCTCGCGCTCACGCTCCGTGTTGACGGTCAGAGTCCGATCAGCCCTTGCCCACCGCGCTACGCGCTCCGTCTCCTCCTCCGCGCCACCACGCCAACTCCGAGCAGGCCTGTCGCGAGCAGGACTGCCGACGCCGGCTCGGGCGCCGCGGTCACGCCGACAACGTCACGCGAGAACCCGCAGCCAGGGGTTGGCGGCCTGCACGTGTCCGCGAGGAGGAGCCCCGCAACCAGCAGGCCGCCGTTCGCGTCCAGCGCGGTGAAGTCGATTTGCGCGCTCGCGTAGACGGACGAATATGTCCCCGGCGGCGCGCCGGCGGCGTTCGGCGTGAACGTCCCAATGATGAAGTCGATAAAGCTTCCCGGCGGCATCACGAGCGTGCTCACGCCGACGAAGTTCGGGAGGTTACCAAACGCGAAGGTGTACGGCGCCACGCTCTGCCCGCTGCACCCAACGTCGAATGTGCCACAGTCGAACCCCACCGTCAGAAATGCCGAGGTGAAGCTGGCGATTGGCGCCAGCGCGCCGTTCCAGGCCCCGATCGTCGGCAGCGCCGCCCGCGGCAGCCCAAAACCCGTGGACGGCGATTGGGAGTCATAAGTGAACGGGATTGTGGTCGAGAAGCGCATCCAGATGTCGATCGGGGCATTCGGCGCAACGATCCCCGTTGGCTGAAGGAAGGTGAACGACAGGCCGGGAATCTGCGCCTCGACCGCGTCCGTCGAGGTGAGCAGGGCGACGGCCGTCGCCATCGCGAGAAGGGTGTGCGTGGTGCGCATGGAGACTCCGGGAGTACGGCGAGGGTCAGTTGCTGCGTCGGGCGACGCATCGAAGTGGGCGCAAAGTCGCCGCGGGCCGTCAGCCAGAAATCATCGCGCATCAACTCCCGTCACCGCGGCTCGCGGCTCTCGGCGTCGATCAACTACTCACCTGGCGCGACAGACGAAGTTCGCCGCATCGTCCGTGCTGCCGGAACCGCGATACACCGACTGGCGAGGATACGGACAGAGAGGCCGCGTCCGATCGACGGTGCCATTGGTCGAGTGCGACGCGATGATCTGATCGGGCGCAGTGCCGCGCTCGACCCACCCTTCAATCGCCGCGAGCGCGTCGAACGTGTTGGGCCCCTCTCCTCCGCCACAGTGGGCCATTCCCGGCGCCATGAACAGTCGATACGACTCGGCGATTTTGGTTGGTCCGCCCTGCTCGGCAACCACGCGCTCGTAGTACTGCGTGCTGCTTCCCGGCGAGATCTGCGGAT
>JBDTMO010000124.1:0-10715 GCA_039934235.1 bacterium
GCGATTTTCTCGCGCGCATGAGCCACGAGCTGCGCACGCCGCTCAACTCCATCATTGGATTCGCGAACGTCCTGCAGAAAAATCGCGGGAATACGATGACGGAGGATCAGGTTTCCTTTTGTCACCGCATTGCGACCAATGGGCTCCATCTCCTCAGCCTGATCAACGACATTCTCGACCTGTCGAAGATCGAAGCGGGGCGGATGACGCTCGAGCTCACGCCAGTGATGCTGGACACGCTCGTCAGCGAGACGATCGAGGAGCTCGAGGGGCAGACGCGCGACCGTCCCGTTGTGTTGCGCGCGGAAATTCCGGACGCCATCCGGTCGATCCAGACGGATGCGGCGCGCATGAAGCAGGTCCTCATCAACCTGATTGGGAACGCACTCAAGTTCACGGAGCGCGGCGAGGTGGCCGTCATCATCCAGGCGGACGACGACGGCGCGCCGGTCCGCATCGCAGTGCGTGATACCGGCATCGGCATTCCTGCGGACCGTCTCGACGCAATTTTCAATGTGTTCGAGCAAGCCGAAACAATGACCGCGCGGCGCTTCGGCGGAACAGGGCTCGGCCTCGCGATCTCGCGTTCGCTCTGCGACCTGATGGGTCATCGGCTCGAGGTGGAGAGTGTCGAGGGTGTCGGCACGGCGATGACCATCTGGTTCGGGGATCCGCCGCGCTCGTCGCGACGCACGCCGATTGGAATCGCGGCTGTCGTGAAGAAGGAGCCCGGCCCGGTGGGCGGTCGCCGCAAGGATACCGACGCCGCGCCGTTGATTCTCGTCGTCGACGATGATCCCGATGCGCGGCTGCTGCTGGGCCAGCTCATCGAGGAAAGGGGCTGTCGAGTGGCGAACGCCGATACGGGTATCGAGGCGCTGCATTTGGCGCGCGAACTTCTGCCCGACATGATCTTTCTGGACCTGCGGCTTCCGAAGATCAGTGGCTTCGATGTGTTTCGCATCCTGCAGATGGATGACGTGCTCAAGGACACGCCGGTTGTGATCGTGAGCGTGGTGGGTAGCGAGTCGCGTCCCGGGCTCGCTGGCGCCGCCGCGATTCTCGACAAGCCCGTCACCCGGCAGCAAGTGATCGAACTGGTCAAGCGCTGGTTGCCCGAGGCAGCGCGCTGAGTATTCCCACGACGGCGTTCTTCGTTACGACGGCAATCGTCTCGGGAGCAGGGCTCGTCGCGCTCGCGTTGGGCACTCGCACTCGACGCGTGCAGCGGATCGACGATCTCATCGAGGAAAAGGCCGGTCCGCATCGACACTACCTTCGTCGCGCCGCCGGTGCAGCGACGCTCACCGGAGAGAAATTCGTTCATCCGGTCATCGCGGCGGCTACAGCAGCGACGCTGTTCCTTACGCGCGCCGATCCTCCGCTCAACTACCTGCTGCCGCTCGCCAGCGCGTCACTCGGCGGGATCACCGTTCATCATCTGGTCAAGTTCATCTATCATCGTCCGCGGCCGGAGGTCGCGTTGCTTCGCGACAAGACCGAGGCAGCGTTTCCGAGTGGTCACACCACAAACGCGACGGCCGTTGTGACGACGAGTGCGTACGTCCTGGTGCGCTCTGGCCTGGTGTCGGTGCCGGTGGCGGTTGTGTGTGCGCTGGTGCTTTGCATCGCCACTGGTTTTAGTCGAGTGGCGCTCGGCTGGCATTGGGGTACGGATGTAGTGGGTGGCTGGCTGGCGGGGTGCGGAATTGCGTCGCTGTGCTGCTGGATGTTCGAGGTGCTGAGGGTCGGGTCGTGAGAGAGTGGACGTTTGAGTTCGAGTGGAGCTCGTCAGGAGTCAGGTGCTCACCTGAAACCGGAAGGTTAGGATCAGCGCCGCGTTTTACGGTTTCGTCGGCAATTGAATGAGTGGTGTTCCACCGCCTGAGTATGTCGGCAGCTTACCATCCCACTTCTTCGCGATTTCGTATTGCACGAGATTCGGCGTGATACTCTGCGACAGCAGTTGATTGGCGCGAGCCTGTGCTTCAGCAAGAGCGGTGATCGCCTTTGCGCTGCCGGCCGCCTTGATCGAGTCTCCCTGCGCGTTGAACGTGTTCTTCTGCAACTCGTTCTGTGCAGTGAGCGCCTGCTGCTGCATCACGTTCTTCTGGTTGATCGCCTCCATGACCTGCGCTGGTGCGCGGAGCTCGTTGATCGTGAACTGCTTGACGTCAAAGCCAAGCGGTTGGAGGTGCTTTGCGATGAGCGCGTTGACGCGATTGGTCACCTCTGCCTTTTTCGGCCCGATCACGTCGGCGACTGGTTCGGTACCAACCACTTCCTGCAACGCCTGACGAATCGTCTGCTTCACGAAGCCATGCGTGATCTGGTCGATGTCCGTGCGGAACATCGTGTAGAGCTTTGGTGTGTGCGACTGGTCGAGCTGAAACGACAGTGAGACATCGAGCGCGAGCGGTTGACCTTCCACACTGTTCACGTTGATCTCGTCATTCAATCCGGAGCCTTCGCTCGAGCTTTTCGCGAGGATGAGCGTCTTGAGAAAAATCGGATACTCCTCGATGCCCGTGAGGAATGGCACGCGCGCGTGCACACCTGGTCCGAGCGGGACGGGATCGACGCCGCCACCGCCGCGGTGAATCACGATGCCAACGTAACCCGGGTTCACGTACGTGAACGTCGAGGGAAGCAACGTCAATACAGCGAGCAGCGTGATCGCACCGATTACGATGCGCTTGAGCTTTTGGCCGCCATCCGTCTCCGGTGCGAAATTCATCGTGCCGACACGGTCCGACATCGTGCTATTCATGGAGCGTCTCCTGGTAACAGTCAGGGCACACTCGCTCTCCGTTCGCGAGACGTACCAGTTGGTCTTCTGTGCGCAGGCCGTGAATTGGGCACACCAGGGCAGCCATGCGCTCGATACGCTTCCGGTTTCGCGTCTGACGGAGTCGGACGCCCGCTGGTGTCAACGTCACGAGCCAATAAAGAAGGGCGCCTCCCGCCGCGATCAACGCGGCGAATTGCACCCCTTCAAGTATTATGGCCCCCATTTTTTGCTACTCTCCGGCGCGACTGGCGCGCCAACGGTATGGCTACCTAACGAAATAGCGCGGACGAAGTTTCCAGACACTCAATGCGCCGAGTTCAGGACACTGCGGAGCGCACCTTCCAGTGTTGGCTCGCTGAATTCGAACCCCGAAGCGGCCAACGCATGCGGCGCAACGCGCTGGCCGCCGAGGATCGTTGCGCGCGCCATTTCGCCAAACATCAATTCGAGTGCAAAGGCCGGCAGCGGAATCAGGGCTGGCCGATTGAGCACGCGGCCCAACGTCGTGGCGAAAGTAGCGTTCGTCACCGGGTTTGGCGCGACCAGGTTCACCGGACCGTGCAGCACATCGGCGAAGAGCGCATGCTCCATCGCGCGGACGTGATCGTCAATCGAGATCCAGCTCATCCACTGCTGTCCGCCACCCATCGGGCCGCCGGCGCCGAGCCTGAACGGCGGTAGCATCTTCGCGAGCGCGCCACCGTGCGCGCTCAGCACCATGCCCGTGCGCAGCATCACGAGGCGAACGCCCATCTCCGCAATTGGGAGCGCCGCGCCTTCCCACGCACGAACGACCTCCGCGAGAAAGTCGTTGCCCGGCGCGCTGCGCTCGTCGAGCCGCTCATCGCCTCGGTCGCCGTAGTAGCCAATGGCTGATCCGCTGAGCACGACGCGGGGCTTTAGCGTCATGCCGGCAATCGTGCGAGCGAGCAGGGTGGTTCCGCGCACACGACTGTCCATGATCTCGCGTTTTCGCGAATCGGTCCACCGCTGCGCGATGGGCGCGCCGGCAAGATGGACGATTGCGTGGCAACCATCGAGCGCGCCTGCGCTGAGCGTATCGGCGTACGGGTTCCACTCGACATCGCCCGGTTGTGTTGCCTTGCCGCGCACGAGCCGGCGAACCGTATGTCGCCGCAACCTGAGCCGATCGACCAGGGCGGACCCAACCATCCCGGTGGCGCCGGTTACGGCAACCGTGGCGAGAAAGGCTGGAGAGTTCAATGTGCCGCGAGACATGTGGCCAGTGACGGAGAAAGCTGCCGTAATACGGGTCAGGAACAGTCCATCACAGGCATAGCGACCCGGCAACTTCTGCCGAGCGGCAGGACCTGCCGCGTGATTGCCGAATAGCCGAGTCCGCGTTTCACCTGATGGATCGTTGCGGGGCGGCGAGTCTAAACTATTACACGGAAAGACCTTATGCGCTAGCCCGTGCCCTGTCCGGCGCTTCCCACTGGGTCGTTCTTATCGGGAGAAATCAGGGCGCGCGACGTGCCTTGAGAGAGGACAATCGATACGCCAGCGGACTGGTTGTTCCTTCCTCTAAACCGCTGCCGTCACCCTCTCCGCCCGCTGGGGTCCCCGTGCAAAAATCATCTCGCTGGTCAGCGAACGACAACGGCAACCTTGCTGCTCGCGATGCGCTGGTGCACGCGAATCTCAACCTCGTCCACTTCGTCGCCAAGCAGTTGGCGCGTACGTTGTCTGCTGATATTGACCCCGACGAGTTGGTCACGGTCGGCACCCTTGGGCTGATGTCTGCAGTCGAGTCATTCGATTCGTCGCGCGGTATTGCCTTCAGCACGTACGCTGTGCCGCGCATTCGGGGGGCCATTCTCGATGAGCTTCGGCGGCAGGATCACGTGCCGCGCTCCATTCGCCACAAGGCGCGCACGATTGGCCAGGCGCGCGAAGGGCTCATGCGCTCGCTCGGCCGCAAGCCACATGAGAACGAGCTGGCCTTCCAGATGGGAATCGACATCGAGACGCTCTGGCGCTGGCAGTCCGACATCGAGCGCACCGTGCACATTTCGCTGAATGCGAACGATGACCAGCGGGAAGAGGGTCGCCCGTCGCCCATCGAGTTTCTCCGCGACACCGGCGAGTCGGCCGACGATGGCCTCGAGCGCGAGGAGCAGGTTGCGGCGCTTCGCGAGATGCTGGGCAAGCTCAAGCCTCAGCAGCGGAACGTCCTCTCGTTCTTCTACTTCGAAGACCTCAATTCGCGCGAGATCGCCGGTGTGCTCGGCATCAGTGAGTCGCGCGTCTCGCAGATTCGCACCAAGGCGTTGTCCCAGCTTCGCGAACTGATGTGCCCACTCCAGGCATCCGCCTGAGATTCGCGAGGCTACCGGGCCAGTTTACCGAGTCGCCTCAGTTCCTGTAAGGACGGCAGCTGCAGCTGCACCTCGCCCCCTTGTGTGTGCAGCGAGCCGCCGCACTGGGCCGCAAGCTCGGCAGCATCGCGACCAAGTGGCTCGTTGGATGTGATGTGCACGCGCACATTCTGGTCGTCGCCGGTAACACGCACCACGACTGACGTTCCCAACGCCGGCCCAGCGGCTTGCTTCGCGGCGTCGACCATGAGGAGTAGCAGTCGCAAGAGCGCCCAACGCGGAACGCGAACTGCCAGCGCCGTTTCGCCGCGCTCGACGATACACGCCACCGTTCGCGTTCGCGGATGATGTATGTGAATGCGTACGGCGTGCTCCAGGACGGCGTGAATCTCGAGCGCTTCCTGCTCTACGGAGCGCGATGCGAGGACGCCAACAAAGACGCTCACTTCGTGCAGGCGCGTGATTTCCTCGCGGAGCTTGTCGATTTCCGGCGCCTCATCATCCATCGCCGCCAACTCGAGCAACGAGCTGAGCGAGGTGATTCGGTTGTTCATCGCGTGCACGATCCCGCGGAGCAATTCCTCGAATAGCGTCGCCCACCTGCCAGGCTCGGTCAATGCCTGCCCGGTTACGGGCGATGTTGGCTGGCTCAACGCGTTTCCGTCCACTCCGTGATCATACATGCCTGGAATCGGGATGGTTTGGTCGCGCCTTTCAGTCTCCGATACTACGCGGCGGCTACAGCAGGTGCTCCCCAAATCCATTCGGCGGGGTCGCGGCCGATCGAGCTTAGTAGTTGCTGTCCCGCTTGCACGATCTGCACCTTCTTGCCTGCGTTGTCAGGGTCGTCGAGATATTCTCCCACAGCACTGACCGCAATGCGCGTGGCGTCGAGGCGCGTCCGGTCGATCTCGATTTCTGCTTCGACCAGGCCGATGGCGCTGGCAACTTCCGACGCGAAACCAAGCACACTACGCGCGTCTTCGTTGCGCGCTGAAATCAGCGAGGCGATCCATGCGAGCTTGGCGCGGGGCCGAGCGAGGCTGACGGTATCGACTTGGGTTGCGGCGTCGAGCTCAGCGCGGACGCCGCGAAGGAGCTCGGGTAGGGACTTTTCTGCGCTGGTCATGCGAATAACCGGAGAGGATGAGATGCTGGTCTCGGCCTCGTCGCGCCGGGACGTCAGTGAAGCGGGTGATTAGCCCAGGTCGCCACTGACGAGAATGCGGCGTGCGACGTGGTCGATTACCGAGAGCGAGTTGTACGCGCCGTCGAGCACGCGCTGGCGAATCTGCGCGGTGCGCTCGGGTGACAAGGCTGAGTCGTCGCGGCCTCGTGCGGCAAGCGCGCGACCGGCGTCCGAGATCTGTACGGCGTCGCTCTTGACGGGCGGCGAAGCGGGCTGTGCTGGCGAGCCGCCGGTCTTTTCGACGACTTTGGCAGGTGGCGCCACGCTGATGTTTCTAGGCTTGATTTCCATGTTTTCTCCTTGTGTTGAGATTATCGGTATCGGTGTGCGCCGACTTGAGTATGAAGCTTGTGGCGACCAGGCTCAGGCGGTCGAGCCGCCGGGCGTCGCGCTGTCTTCCCATCGTTCCGTGAGCAGGCCGATCATGTCCATCAGGGCGCCGATGGGCTGCCGGTCACCCGTGCGTCCGATGTGCAGCAGCTCCGAGGAGAAGTAGCTGTACAGCGCCGTCAGCCGAGGGGCGAGCTCGCCGCCTCGCTCGAAATCGATGGAGGCGATCAGCTCGAACACCACCGCGTTGGCCGCTACCAGCGCGTTGGCCTTGTCCGTCGCGTTCCGCTCCACCATGGCACGCTCCATTGTCTGCAGCGCCGCGGCCAGCGCGGCGTACAGATTTGGCACCAGCTCGTTGCGCGATGGGCCCTGCGGGTCGTCGCGCTCCAGACGCTGATTTGTGGGGGTGGATACTCGTGACGTGTTCATCGGCGTTTATGAATGTGGCCGCTGCCACTGACCAATCGATCAGGCCAGTCAGGGAATTGGCAGTGGAGGCCGCAGTCCTCAGCGAACCAGGTTCAGGCTGTGTGCTTCCGCGGACGCGGAACCAGCATACCTGGAGGCCATCCTGTCCGGTCGGTCAGTAGCGGTCAGGGCCGCCGCGATCAGGCCGCGTTCTTGGGTGACGCTTCGTACGAGGCCCGCATTTGCCCGTTCCAACTCCTTCGCAAGATCGATCAGGGCATGCCGAGCAGCGGTTGGGCCGCCGGAGCGAGTCAGCTTTGTCGACGCGACCAGCATCTGAACACTTTGCTCCAGCGCCTGAAGCGTCTCCGCTCGCGCGTCCAGCACTTTTTCGAAGGCGGATGGGTCGGCGACGATTTCGTGCTCGCGGACGCGCTCTGTCTCCTCGAGCAGCTTGGCGAGAAGATCTCGCGCCACCGTTTCGTGCTTCGAGAACTCCAGGGCGCGCGCGGTGTTCATGCCGCGCTCGCGATATTCGTGTTGGCGATATGCGCAAATGCGTCGCGCAAGTCGGTGACTTGCGCGGTAATGCGCGTGAGAAGACGACGGTCCTTCGTACGAACGACGTCGATGAGCGAAGACAGGAAGAAAGCGTACAGCGCGCACAGATCATTGGCGATCTTGCCGCCCCGCTCCATGTCCAGCCCGCCCATCAACTCGGCAATTGCGTCCTGCGACTTGCCAACCGACACCGAGAACAACTCGGCGTTGGCGGTGTCGATCGCAATGCCCGTGCGACGAAGGTTTACAAGCAGGAAGTCGTACACGATCACAACGAGCTTGCCTGGAGTTGCGGAGAGCACCTCCATGTCGCGGTAAGCAGAAGTAGCGGCGGCGTAGGTCATGTCAGGGTGCCGGGAATGGGAGAGAATCGCGTTCCCTCACAGCATCGGCGCGTCACTTGGTTGACTGAAGCGCAGTCAGCGCGTTGAGTGACGCAGTGATGCTGTTGCCCTGCGCCGTGATGCGCTGAATGGCTGCTTCCATCGCGGCGAACTGCTTGAGCAGCGACGCCTTCCGCCGGTCCAGGCGTTCTGCGACGTCTGCGCCATGCGCTTCTGCACGCGCGATGGAAATCGCGAGGGCCGATTGGCTGGTTGCCGCCGTTCCGTCACCGTCTCGGCTCACCAGCGTGGCAAGGCGTGACATCTGTGCGCCCAGGCCGGTCGTGAGCGTGGTATTCCCGATCGCACCGGTTGCGGAGCCTGTGTAGCGCAGGAGGAGGCCTGCGGTGACGTCGCCGGCGGCGCCGGTAAGCGTCTGTCCCGCACCGGTGCCTGCCACACCGCCAATCGTTCCGGCGACATCAATGCCGTTGTACGGCCCCGCAGCGAGTCCAAGTGCCGAGGCGGACGTCGTGTCGCCGGCATCGTAGATCAGGTTGAACCCTGCTTTCGAACCGTACTGGCCACTCGTGATTGAAAGCTCTCCTCCCACGACAGTGGCGGTGAGCAGCATGTGCCGTGCGGTGAACATCGCGTTCAGCCTGACGCTCAACGCACTCGCACCGTCGCCGTTGGCGAGCGTGATGCTGTCCGTGATTCCCGAGCCGCTGTCCAGGACAGTCAAGTGCGTTGGCGTCGCGCCAGCCACGTACGGAAACACAGAGCCACTTCCTGTTGCCGTCGCGCGTGTTGCGGCCGCCGTGATGTTGACGGCGTACGTACCCGCGACGGTTGCGTCGCCGGCGCTGACATACTCGAGCCCCGATCCGGTCACCGAGCCCGCGAGCGCGAACAGTGATTTCACAGCGTCCGGGTTGGCGCGGAGCGCATCCGTAAACGCGTTGTCGTCGACGCCGAGCGCCCCGTTCTTGTCGAGCGAGATGCCGACGAGTGCAGAGCGTGAGAGCGTAACGCCGGCAACATCGGTCAGCAGTGTGTTGGTGAACGCGCGCGCCGATGACTTCAGTGCCGCATTGTACGCGAGTGCGCCGCCCGTCGCCGTATTCGTCTTCACGAACGACGTGATGGCGTTGTACGCGCTCGCGAAATTCTTCACTGCAGTGAGTGCCGCGCCGGTGTTACGCGCGACGGATACGTTGACGGTGGTGTTCACTTCCGCCTGTTGCAACGACAGCGTGACTCCGCCAATTGCGTCGGTCACGTTGTTCGATGGGCGAGTGAACAACACGCCGTCGACCCGAATGCGCGCGTCGCTCCCTGCCGTGACTTCGCGAACGCGCCCGGTTGTCTCGACGCCAAAGGCTCCGATGCTCGTTGTGCCGCCACCATTCGCGCCACTCTTGTTGACGCCGAGCGAGAGTGTGATCTGCGAGTCGCCAGCCGTGCCGTCGGCGAGGTGGCGCATTGAGCTGCGTCACGAGATCGTCGAGTGTTGTTCCCGCACCGACGTTCAGCGAGAACGACACCGCGCTACCATCACCGCGAAGCCCGCTCACGGTGACCTGATCGCCCGTCTGGATGTTCGCGCTCGCGCCGTTGGCCTTTACATCGGAAAGCAGCGTCGCGCCGGTTGCGATTACGTCTGCCGCGTCGGTGAGCGCCGTGCTGGAAATGGACTGCGCGATGGCTGAACGGCCACCTTGCACGACGCCGAGCATTTGCAGTGTGCGCAGGCTATCCGGATCCGGCACAGCGGCATTCCCCGCGCTCGGCACGGCGGACAACCCGGCGTCAACCTGCAGTCGCGAGCGTGTCACGCCGTTCTCGATGGTCGTCGAGACGCTGGCGTTGATTCCGACTGCGGCAATCTTGGCCACGAGCGATGATAGCGAATCGGTGGCCAGGTCCACGGTGATGATCCGGTTGCCAACGCGGATTTGGGCCGGCGCTGGATAGGACATGCCGAAGAGCTGCCCGATTGCCGCGGACGATGACGAGAATCCGCCGCTCGTTGACGTGCCGTTGGCGTTGGTGCCACCGGCGTACGTTCCGTCGATGAGGCCGAGCTGCTGGAGTGCGCCGTTGCTCGATGCGCTGTCGAGAAGCTCGATGCCGCGTGCCCCGGCGTTGTCGCTGGAGAGCACGAGGCGACTCGAGCCGTTCGACGTGCCAAGCACCGTCGCGGTGACGCCAGACGCATTCGTTCCGGAGTTCACCGCGTTGATTTTGTCGCGGATGCTGCTCAGTGTGTCGGCGGCCGTGATACCGATCTTGATGCCGTTGACGGCAAAGTCGCCGGCGGAAAGCCCGAGTGCGGTGGACCCTGAGGCAAAGGCGCCGCCGCTGAGCTTTTCCGCTCGCGCAACGTCGAGCACTTCGACCTGGTAGGTGCCCGGAACCGCGCCGGCCTGGGCGGTCGCGGAAAACAGCGTTCGCCCTGACGAGGGGCTGTTGGGCGTACTGGTCTGAAATGAATCCAGCGCCGAACCATCCTTCAGTCCAGCGACGGCGCTAAACAGCTGTTGCGAGACCTGCTGGTAGGCCCCCCACGCATCGGATTGCTTTTGACTTGCCGAAATCGACGCGGTGATTGGATCGAGCTCGCGCGTCTGATCGATGGTCGTGAGCTGATCAACGAGGTCTTTCCACTGAATACCGCTGGCGAGACCCTGCACGCTGCTGACGGAGCTAGCCATAAAGTCGCCCTGCTGAGAAGGATGCTTCGGTTGAAGCGAGGTTGTGGTTCGTTT
>JBDTMO010000125.1:0-10713 GCA_039934235.1 bacterium
TGCGTCCCGTTTGCGCCTGAAAAATACACCTGCCCGCTTTTTCTTGACCGTGCCAGGCGAGGAGAGGCGATCGCGTTAAGTGGCGCCGGTTCGAGGTCTCAGGACTTTGTGGCCGTTGAGGATGCAGCGTGGGCTCATGTGGCCTGCCTCACCGCAGCAATGAACAACGGCGTCCCAATCAATCTCGGAAGCGGCGAGGAGACGTCCATGCGTGATCTGGCGCGACTCGCTCGCGAATTGTATGCGTCGGAACAGGGTGTCTCGATCGTCAACGGCCCCGACGATGGCTCCGACAATGACCGCTTCGTCCTCGATATCTCACAGGCGCGCACACTGCTTGGATATCGTCCCATGTCGCTCAGAGAGGGTCTGTTGAAGTACAAAAGTGCAATGCAATGAGGACGCGTGTCCTGGTGACGGGCACGGGTTCGTTTGGGGTCGGAGAAGGCATCGTTCACTGCCTCAAGATGGCGGGTGATCGCTACGAGCTCTGGGCCGCCAACATGGACGAAAAGGCATCGTCGCTCTACGAGTGCGAGCACGGTGTGCTCCTCCCGATTGCGAGCGACGCGGAGTACGTGCAGGTCCTGCGGCGGTTTTCCCAGGAGCATTCCATTCGATTCCTGATTCCGGGATCGGAGCCAGAGCTCATGGCGATTGCGCCTCATTCCGAGTCGTTTGCGGCGTTTGGTTGTGACGTGCTGGCGAACCCCGAGACGGTTGTGCAGATCGGAGCGAACAAGTACGAGACATACAAATTCCTGAAGCGCGAAGAGCTGCCCACGCCGGAATCCACTCTGGACCTGTCGGAGAGTTCGGCGCAGGCACTTGGATGGCCCGTGATCATGAAGCCGCTGTCTGGTGGTGGCAGCCGCAACGTTCACAAGATTTTGAATGCCGAGAATCTTCGCGAGCGACGTGAAGCCATGCAGCAACTGGGCGAGCAGGTCTTCCTGCAGGAATATGTCGGCGCGATGAATGAGGAGTACACGGCAAGCGCCCTTCTTGACTTGAAGGGACACCTTATTGGCTCATTCGCCGCGCGACGGACTTTGTCAGGCGGGGCAACCGCGACTGTCGAAGTCGAGGACTTTCCCGACATCCGCTCCCTAGCCGAACGAGTTGCGCGGGCGCTTGGCGCACGGGGTCCGATCAATATTCAGCTGCGCATGCATCACGGCAAACCAACCGTCTTCGAAATCAATCCTCGATTCAGCGGCAGTGCCCCGTTCCGCGCATTGGCAGGATTTAACGAGCCGGATCTGATGATCCAGTCCGTGTTGTTGGGACGCCCTGTCGAGCTACCCTCGAGGCAACATGGACTCTTTGGTGTCCGGTCGTTCCACGAAAGTGTCTACTCGCTATCGGCGAAAGCCTCGTTGCTGCGACCAGGCGCATGAGGGCGTGCTTCTTCTCCGATGTGCACGCCAACTACGAGGCACTCGTAGCCTGCCTTGATCACGCGACCGACTGTGATGCGATGGTCTGCGCGGGAGATCTCGTCGGATATGGCGACAAGCCGAATGAAGTATGCGATCTCATTCGACAGCGCGGCATTCGTTGCGTCATCGGCAATCACGATGCGTTCGCGCTCGATCGGTTGGCGTACGCGGCCGACAAGGATTCGCTTTACCGGGCAGCATGGACGCGAGCAGCCCTCAGTGACGAGAATCGCGATTGGCTCGCGGGCTTGCCGGACCAGCTGGACATCGAGCTTGATGGGCGCCCCGTTACCGTGCGGCATGCGTCGCCCTGGGATCTTACCACGTACCTCTATCCGGATTCCCCCCGGCTCGTTGATGCCGTGCCAACCGACGGAGCGACGCTGGTCGTTGGACACACGCACCACGCATTTGTCTGCCCCGGTACACACGGTCTGCTGGTAGGCTGCGGTTCAGTTGGTCAACCGCGATCTGGACCCGCCGGCGCACAGTACGCCGTGATGCAAACGGAAACGGGTGCGTGGTCCCTTCGGACGGCACCGTACGACATCGCCGCACTTGCTGCGCGCCTCAGCAAGAATGGCTGGGACAACTGGGCGATCCGAAAACTCCTGAACCCCGCTGCGACGAGGTAGGTGGACCCTCCGGATTGGGTTTAACACGATCCCCTCGCATCGCTCACCATTCGATGCGATGAGTAGATTCAGTGGCTGTCAATTTCATGAGTTCGCCGTCCTGCTCGACCATCCGGACACACCGCAAAACACGTAGCTGCGAGACATGAGCACAAACACGAATGATTCGTCCGTTGACCGCTCGTCAGGCACCATGATGCAAGAGCCGCCCTTTCTTCCGTTCGCTCGCCCTGACATTGGCGACCGCGAAATCGACGCCGTTGTTGAGTGCCTGCGTTCCGGCTGGCTCACCACCGGCCCGCGGACCAAGGAATTCGAGCGACAATTCGCCAGCATGGTGCGTCCGGGTGCCCAGGCACTCGCAGTGAATTCAGCCACGGCCGGCTTGCATTTGGCGCTCGAAGCGCTAGGTGTCAGCGCCGGCGACGAAGTCATCGTTCCCGATTACACGTTCACCGCATCGGCCGAGGTCGTTCGTTACCTCGGTGCGGACCCGGTGTTTGTAGACGTTGACGCGCGAACCCTGAACGTGACGGTGGAGGCGCTGGAAGCAGCGGTGACCCCGCGGACCAAAGTTGTGATGCCGGTTCATTTTTCCGGACTCGCGTGCGACATGGACGCCATCATCGCGATGGCTCGTCGACGTGGAATTGCCGTTGTCGACGATGCGGCACACGCGTTTCCCACGACGCGCGGAGGTCGAATGGTCGGCGGCTTTGAGGCCGACGCCAGCGTATTCAGCTTTTACGCAAACAAGACGCTCTCGACCGGCGAAGGTGGCATGGTGGTCACCGGAAGCGACGATATTGCCACGCGGTGCGGCATCATGCGATTGCATGGCATCAGCCGCGATGCGTTTGCACGATACGTGTCCAAGACGCCAGCGTGGCAGTACGAAGTCGTTGCGCCCGGGTTCAAGTACAACCTCACGGACATCGCGTCAGCACTCGGGCTGGTGCAGTTGGAGCGCGTGTACGAAATGGCGGATCGGAGAGCCGAAATCGCCGCGGAGTTCATGGACGCGTTCGCCGACCTGCCATTGATACTGCCCGCCCTCGCCGCGCCAGGCGACCGGCATTCGTGGCACCTGTTTGTCATTAGACTCGCCGACGACGCGCCCATCCTGCGCGACGCGTTCATCGACCAGATGTACGCAGCTGGAATCGGCTGCAGCGTTCACTTCATTCCACTGCATCGTCACCCGTACTGGCGCGATTCGTACAACCTGACGCCCGACGCGTTCCCCAACTCTGAACGTGCGTACCAAGCCGCAGTCAGCCTTCCGATTTATAGCGGCATGACGGCCGAGGACGTCAGCCGCGTAGTACGGACGGTGCGGCAGCTACTCGGCGCGTAGCCCTCGACGAGATATCAGGTCGAGGGGACTCGGCGTAGCGCGCCGGCTGCTGACGCAGCGCCCGGCATCGAATTCGGCCAGAGTGCCGACGCCAGCTCGTGGATGAGGATCAGAACGAGCATCAGCACCGTGGTGGCGAATGCCGCGAAGAGCGACTTCGTCACCAGCCCGCGAGCGTCGGGCCCAAGCGGGGCCCTCGGCGGTTCGAGCATGGTGATTGTCGGTGTATTTCTCAGGCTCTCGATGCGTGCCCGATCAAAGGCGCTGGCGAGACTGATCTGTGTGCCTCGCGCCACCTCAACCTTGCGGAAAATACGCTGCCGGTCCAGTTCGATTGATGGATCCGTGAATGACCGATTGCGCGCAAGAAACGACCGAAGTTCGTTCTCGGCGATCTCGACTTCCGCGCGTGCGTCGCCGAGTCGTTTCTCGATGAATTCGGCTTCAGAGGCGTTCTGGAGCAGCCGCGCGCGCTGGTTGATCGCTTCCAGCTTTTTGGCGATCTCAGTGACAAGACGCATCGACAATAAGGGATCGCCAGACTTGACTGTCAGCGTCAGGAGCGATGACCGCTGCGAAATGGACACGCTCATCATTGCGCGAAGCTTGTTGATGGCGAGTCGCACGAGCACGTCACGGTCTGTTTGTCCGGGAACGATCCGCTGTGCGAGGATGGAATCAGCGACCCCTTTTCTGTTTGAATCGACGGGCGTTTCAACGACCTTACGAAGTAGCCCGTCCGACTGGAGCAATTCGGCGTAGTACTCGGGATTGGACGTTGGGTTGGCGCTGAGACTGAGTCCAGCGGCTTGAGCCAGACCGGCCAGACCGCCGTTGCTGCCCGTAATGCCAGTTGTGGAAATGAGTGTCGACGTCACGCTGTACTGGCGACCGCCCAGGAACACCGATATCGCGGTGAGTATGGTGGCCACGGCAACGACGCCGATGAGCAAGCGACCTCGTCGTGCGACGGCAGCGGCGAAGCCGACGATGGACAATTCGAACTGTGGATCGCTGTATGAGGGCGACTCCGTCAACATCGGATATTCATGTGTTGGTGTTGGTGGTTCCCGTTTGGCACCACCCGAGAGCGGAGTCGGAGTCTCGTGAGACAGCAACGAGAGCTCTGCCCGCTCGATCAACCCTGATGTTATCTTGCCCTCTGCGGTTCAGCTAGTGCCCGCGTGTGGTGCATTCCGCGCGCCTGTCGGCCGAGTTCTGTTCACTTTCTCGTCTGGAAATGTCGTCTTCGGTCACGCACGCTCCACTCTCACATCCGACCGTTTCCGTCCGCCGACTTCCGGAGCAGTTGGCGGAGCAGATGTCGGCGGCACTGACGTCGTTCTTGCTTGCGACGCTCTTTTGCGGGTGGCTGTGGGCGGCGTACCGCCTGATGATTCCGAGGATTTTCGATTCGTTCGGCGCTGGTCTTCTGAATATCTCGCTGGCGGACACCGCGGTGAACTGGGCCCTCGCCCTGGCTCCAAGCGTTCTGCTTCCTCGCAAGTTCAAAGGACCGACGGACCTGCTTGTCCTTGCGCAGTACTATTTCATCTACGCGCCCGCCTGCATTCTGCTTTCGCACGTTTCGCTCCCGCATCTCTCTGCACAGGATGTTCGCGGACTGCAGCTGGCGATTCTGTCCGGCATGCTCGTGCTGCTCGCGATGAGACATCTGCCTCCGCTCAGGTTGCGACGCCCCCGGCTGCGCCCCTCGACATTCGTGATACTGTTCGGCGCGTTTTCATTCGCCATGTTCGCCTACCTGACCCTCATTCTGGGTCGCAATTTTCGGCTGACGGACCTCAAACAGATTTACGACGTTCGAGCCAATGCGTGGCGGCAGGCTGGGCAAACATTCGCACCTGGAATCCTTTACGCACTTATCTGGGCAGACTCGGTAGTCGTCCCCTTGCTCTTCGCGATCGCTGCCCAGAGAAGGAGATGGCTCAGCGCCGTCATTCTTATCGGTGGCAACCTCTTCCTGCTTGGAATTGGTGGTGCAAAGACGTCCATCGTCGCCATCGTCGTTCTTCCCGCCTTGTTCATAGCGGCGCGGCCGCAATCCACGCGGCTCGCGACGGGGCTCCCCGTGATGTTGATGGCGGTGTTTGTCATGGCGTTTCTGCTCGGCGTGTTCGCTCCGCCCATTATTACGGTCGGGTTTCTCGCCGTCGCCGTGTTGCGCGTGTTTTGCGTACCGACAATCCTCCTCGCGCAGTACCTGAATTTCTTCAGCAACCACCCGCTGACCCATTTTTCACATGTCGCGATCATCAATCGCGTTGTTCCCTATCCGTACACTGGCGATCTCGCCACGATGATCGGCATGTATTTCTACCGCGTGCCGGTTGGATCCAACGCGGGCATGTGGGCCGCTGACGGAATCTCATCGCTTGGCCTCGTTGGCATTCCCGTCGTGTCTGTCATCGCAGGCCTTATTTTCTGGCTCGCTGAAAGCATCGCGGCGGATCTCGACCCGAGACTTGCGACGACTGCACTTGGATTCATC
Organism: bacterium; assembly: GCA_039934235.1. GTDB lineage: Bacteria > Gemmatimonadota > Gemmatimonadetes > Gemmatimonadales > Gemmatimonadaceae > AG11. The sequence continues at coordinate 5,947 of JBDTMO010000125.1, forward strand.
GCGCTGTCCTTTACCAATATCTCACTCGCAACCACGCTTTTGACCGGCGGATTGCTCGTGGTTCTTGGCTGGGGATTTTTGGCCCCCTCTACGGGACGCGCGCACAAGAGCTTCCTTCCGGCCGCGGCCAGCTGAGCGATGTGCGGCATCCTTGGCGCGACGGAAGGACATGCCCGGTCCCTTGCAAACGCCACCGCAATCAGCGCTATGCGAGGGTTGTCGCATCGCGGCCCTGATGACGAGGGCATTGTCGTTGCCGCCGGCGGCTGCGTTCGCGCGTACTCGCTCGATGAGACGCTCCCGCAACTCGGCTACCCACCGCTCCCAGCAGACGGGCTGGTGGCCGGCGACCTCGTACTCGGCCATCGCAGGCTATCCATCATCGACTTGTCGGCCGGTGGACACCAGCCCATGGCGTCGCCGTCGGGGCGATACTGGATTGCCTTCAACGGAGAGATCTACAACTACCGCGAGCTTCGTGACCAGCTACGCGATCTCGGACACGATTTCAGGACCGAGTCGGACACTGAAGTGTTGCTGGCTGCGTTCGACGCGTGGGGAATACAGGCCTTCGCACGCTGCGAAGGCATGTTCGCCATCGCGCTTTACGATCGCGACTCCGGGTCCCTGCTGCTTACCCGAGACCGGTTCGGCATAAAGCCGCTTTACTATTTCCAGGCAGCCGATGGCCTGGTGTTCGCGTCCGAGATTCGGACCATCAGGGCACTCCTGCCGAAAATGACGTTCGAGCTGGATCACGACGTCGCGCACGGATATCTCGCCGCCGGAATTTCGGACTCGAGCCGGCACACGTTCATTCGCGGCATCGAGCAAGTGATGCCTGGTGAACTGATGACGGTAACACGCGACGGAATCGTTCGCGCGTCGTGGGTCCCTCCGCGCGCCCCGTTCGTGCTACGCGGGTCATATGCGGAGCGAAAGCAAGCAGTGCGTGACGCACTTTTCCGCAGTGTCGAACTGCACCTTAGGGCAGACGTGCCGGTCGGCGTGTGCCTCTCCGGCGGCGTCGATTCGTCCCTGTTGCTTGCCATTGTGCGCGAGGTCCTTGGTGCACAACACCACATCCTCAGTTTCAGCTACGTTGCCGACGGCAGCAGCGAATCCGAGGAGCCGTTCATTGACATGGTGTGCAAGCGATTCGGCACCGACGCTCGTAAATGCCGAGTGGACTTTCGGCAACTGCTTGGAGTCTCTGGTGAGTTACCCGCGCTGCTCGCTTCGATGGACGAGCCGGTCATCAGTACAAGTGTCGTGGCCCAGCAGTCTGTGTATGGTCTCGCACATAGCGCCGGCATTCGCGTTGTGCTGGATGGACAAGGCAGCGACGAACTCTTCGCCGGCTACGCGGACTACGCGTCGGTGCGACTCGCTGAACTCCTGAGAGCCGCAAAGTTGCCTGAGGCATCAGGGTTGGCACGCGCGCTGGGACGAGGTCGAGAGGGTCGCCGGGTCGCTGTTGGGATGTTGCTCGCGCTTCCGAGTTTCGTGCAACGCGCAGTGATCGGAGCAACTGTCAGCCGCTCACGTGGAGGATGGCTGACGGGCAACGGCACTGGAACAGAATTCGCAACACGCGCGCTCATCGAGACGCACCGTCCGGACCTTCAGCGTGCGCTGAGCGCATCTCGTAGCGTCGCGCCACTGCCCGCACTACTTCGGTTTGCGGATCGCAATTCGATGCTTGCGTCCGTCGAGAGCCGCGTGCCGTTCTTAAGCACGGTGCTGTCCGACGTTGTGACCGGCCTGTGTGCGTCAGATCTCATCAGCGGTACGGGCGTTCGAAAAGCGATACTTCGTGATATCGCGCGGGACCTTATTCCGGCTGAGGTCATTGATCGGCCAAAGGTGGGGTTCACCGCGCCTCGCTCGCTTTGGGCGGGCCCACTCGGTGAGTGGGACGATCGTCTGCTCGAGTTTTCGAAGGACGAGGGCGCGGCGTGGGTCGACAGCAGGGGTGTCGAACGATTGCTCAGGAACGCTCGGCAGGGAAGCGTTCGTGCACAGGACGCCGCCTGGCGATTATTGAATTTTGCGCTCTGGATACGCGCGACTGGTGTTCGCGCCGTTGCGCGCTAGCCCCATGCTCACATCTTTGTTGTCATAAATGTACGACGTCTGTGTCATCACCACGATTCATCAGCCGCTCGATGCACGCATTACTGACCGGGGCATCCGCTTTTACACTGAGAGCGGGTTTCGCACCGCAGTGGTGTGTCCGTGGGACTATGCACCGCACACGGGCGTAGCTCCAGATGCCTGGCGCCAGACTCGGTTTGCGGCCAATCGGGGGGAGCGACTTCGTCTAGCGTGGGACACGTACCGCGCAGCGCTTCGCACCCCTGCTCGCGTCTACCACTTTCACGATTTTGATTTTCTTCCCTGGGCGGTTTTGCTCCAGCGTCGTACGGGACGTCCCGTGGTCTACGACTGTCATGAGCACTATGCCAAGGACGCCCTGTATCACAAACCCTGGATTGTACCTCCGCTGCGTCGCCCGTTGTCTTTCGGAATTCGCATCCTTGAGAGTTGGGCGGCCCGACGCCTTCGGCACGTCATCGTCGTTGTGCCGTCGATGATCGATCGGTTTCGGGAAATCGGAATCGAGGCGGTGCTCGTCAAGAATATCTCGCGTGTCGATCCTCAACCGGAACTTCAACACGACCGCGCCCTGCTGTACTCCGGCAGTGTCTCCGCGTTTTATGGCTCCGATACCCTTCTCGAAATCGCGCGCATCCTCAAGCGGCGAGGCGGCACGGTTCCGCTTGTCGTCCCTGATCGTTTTTACTCGCCCGAGCTGCGCGCTCAGTTCGTCGCGGCCATCGCGCAGGAGGCCCTGCCGCTCCGCATTGTCCCGCAGGTGCCTCCAAGCGAGATGTATCGCTTGCTGCAACTTGGTTCCATCGGGCTCGTCACGGATCAGGATACGCCATCGATGGCGCATGGCATGCACGCCAAGTTCTTTGATTACATGGCGGCCGGCCTTCCAATCGTGGCTGGCGATCTGGCCAACGCGCGTCAACTCATCGAGACTGCTCAGAATGGCGTGTTGGTCCCTCCCGATGACGCGGAGGCGTATGTAGACGCAGCGCTCGCCTTGCTGAATGATCCTGATGTGCTGGAACGGTTGAGGGGGAACGGCTTTCGCGCATTTGACGAGCGATATTCATGGCGGCTCGAGCGTGACAGGATGCTCACATTCATCCGCTCGCTACTTGGCAACTCCAGCACGACGTGACTAGGACCTCGCGGATACGGACTCGGCTTGAGTAACCTCTTTCGCGTGATATACTCGACCACGAACTGGCACCGGTAATGGAATGACGCGGATAGCAGAAATCGTCAAATACCTCGAATCAGAATCGCTCGCGACGAGCGTCGCCTGGCCGACATCCATCGGGCCGGATGCGGCGATTCGTGGCATTTGCGCGGACCGCGAGGCAACGGCGGGCGACCTGTCGTGGATTTCACCGCGCGTATTGCGTGAGCACCCCGAACGCGTCGGCGCATTCGCAGGTTCGCTGCTGATTGCTCCCCTTGATTCCATCGACCAAGGCGCGACGTCGGTACTCGTCCGAAGCGGCAAGCCAAAGCTCGCCTTCAGCTTGGCAGTGCATCGATTCTTTGACGTCCTCACGCAGGTGGCGTGGCCGCTCGATCAACGTCGCGTGCACCCAACATCCTTCGTATCGCCTGATGCCGAACTCGCCGCCGGTGTGGTGATCGGCGCTGATACGATCATCGAAGCCGGCGTACGTATCGGTCCCAATTCGTGCATCGCGAACACCACCGTGCGCGCCAACGTTTCGATCGGCTGCAACTGCTCTATTGGGCTGCCGGGGTTTGGCTACGAGCGTGCGGACAACGGCGACTGGGTGAGGTTTCCCCATCTCGGGCGCGTGATCATCGAATCGTTCGCAGAAATCGGTAGCAATGTATGCATCGATCGTGGCTCCCTCGGTGAAACGCACATCGGCCGAAATGCAAAGATCGACAACCTCGTACACGTCGCCCACAACGTCACCGTGGGACCAAACGCGCTCCTCATCGCGCATGCGATGATCGGGGGCAGCACAACGATCGGCGACAGCGCCTGGATCGCACCCTCATCCGCTATCCTGAACCAGCTGACGATTGGCGCGCGCGCTATCGTTGGAATGGGCGCTGTCGTGATTCGCGACGTTCCTGATGGTGCGACCGTCATCGGCAACCCCGCCAAACCGCTCAGCCGGACCTGATTGAATGGATGTCTCCAGCTTTCTGGGCTCTTTTCGGAGAGCTCTCGTTATCTGTCCGCACACCGACGATGAATTCGGCTGTGCCGGTACGATCGTTCGAATGGTAAAGAGCGGCGTCGATGTGCATTACGTGGCGCTCAGCCGCTGCGAGGAATCCGTTCCCGCGGGCCTCCCTCTCGACACGCTTGAGAAAGAGTGCCGCAACTGCGCCGCCAAAATGGGGATCAAGCCCGAACAGGTGCATGTCCTCGGTCACCGCGTTCGTCACTTCCCGGCGCAACGACAGGAAATTCTCGAACAATTCGTGATCTTGCGTAAGGACATCGAACCGGATCTCGTGCTACTCCCCGCGTCGTTCGACATGCATCAAGACCACTCGACGACCTACCAGGAGGGTTTCCGCGCGTTCAAGCATGCGACTATTCTCGGCTACGAACTCCCGCAGAATCTCATCTCGTTCGTGAGCACGGCCTTTATCGCGCTTGCCGACGAGGACATGGACGCAAAGATC
>JBDTMO010000126.1:0-10651 GCA_039934235.1 bacterium
CCTTTCAGCGCTGAGGGGTTTGCGCAACGTAACAACCTTACGAAAGTTTTAGTCGAAGGTATCCTCAGCGCGGTGCCCGTGCAGCGATGTGAGCGGCCGACGCACTGAGCTAACCAAGTGAGGTCGCGTTCCGGGCTGATCGTCGGTCCGCTTCTGTCAGGATTCCTTTGCAGCTGACTCGGCAGCGCCACAAGGTGAATATGGAATACACGGTGTTCTATTCATGGCAAAGCGACACGCCCGCCGAAACCAATCACGCGTTCATACGCAGTGCTCTTGACAAAGCCGTTGCAGGAATCGCCACTGTCAACGAGGCTCCGGGCGTGGAAGCAGGCATCGAAGGAATTGCCGGCACACCCGAGGTGGCGAGAGTCGTTCTGGAGAGGGTCGACGAGGCAGCCATTTTTGTGGGTGACGTAACATTTGTGGGCGAAATCAAACGCCACGACGGAGTGCCAAAGTACACCCCGAATCCCAACGTTCAGCTCGAACTAGGATACGCGGGTTCCGCTCTTGGCTGGGGTCGCGTGATTTGCGTGATGAACGAGCACTTTGGTAAGGCGGATAGACTGCCGTTCGATATTCGCCACCGACGTTTCCCAGTCTCGTACCTGCTTAGTCCCACAAGCCCTTCTGACCGCACCGCACAACTCGAAATTCTTACCGAGGGCCTGAGAGCGGAGCTTGTCGCAGTCAGAGACAGTGACTATCGAGCCGCGATTACCGCGCTCAGTCGCCTGGATTCAGGTTGTCGAGCTTCTATCGGGCAGTACCGTGCAGCGGAAAGAATTCCTGAACCGGATCCTCGCAGTTTTTCGCTCGGATCTCAGTCCGGACTTGACACACCGCGCCGCCTAAGCGCAATCGGCCGCCTCTTGGATCTCGGAGCAATCCGTGCGGTACAAAACATTTCGAGCGACACATATTCCTACGCCTGGACCTACCTCGGGAGTAGAATCGCCGCAAAGGTCGATGCCTGACATCATCGCAGCGCTTGACGTATCAAGAAATTGTGATATTATTCTGATGTGACCACTGCGACTCTCGACGTCCCGCGCATCGCGCAACTGTGCAACGCCCTCGCCGACGAGGCGCGCGTCGAGATTATCGCGCGCCTGCTCGATGGCGAGAAGTGCGTGTGCGACTTGAGTGACGCGCTCGAGACGGGACAGTCTCGGCTGTCCTATCATCTCAAGGTGCTCAAGGACGCTGGGCTGGTGACGGATCGACGAGAGGGGCGTTGGTCCTATTACACGCTGGCGCGTGACGCCTTCGTGGAGGCGGAGCAGCTGCTGGCGTCGATGAAGCCGCGCGCTTTACGCGTGATCAAGTCTGGCTGTTGCTGATTCTTTTTTTTCACCGATACATCAACTTTTCTTGCTGAAAGGAGCACACGATGTCCGACACGACGCTCGTGGGAACAACCGGCACCAAGCCCGCATCGGATATCGGCGCGCTCCGGGAAACCGTGCAGGAGCGGTATGGCAAAGCGGCCCGGCAGGTGACCGAGGGACAGGCGGCGGCCGGATGTTGCGGGCCGGCGAACGAGTCGAGCGGCTGCTGTGGCGCGACGAGCGAAAGCTGGGACCCCATCACGGCCAATCTCTACGACGACGGGCAGGCCGCCGGCATTCCCATGGAAGCATTGCTTGCGTCGCTCGGCTGCGGCAACCCAACCGCGCTGGCAGATCTCAGCGAAGGCGAGATTGTACTCGACCTTGGGTCAGGCGGCGGCATTGACGTGCTGCTCTCCGCGAAGCGCGTTGGCCCAACGGGCAAGGCGTACGGCCTCGACATGACGGACGACATGCTCGACCTCGCGAACGAGAACAAGGCGCGAGCTGGCGCGACGAATGTTGAATTCCTTCGCGGGCATATCGAGAGCATTCCGCTGCCGCGCAATTCGGTCGACGTCATCATCTCGAACTGTGTGATCAACCTCTCGGGCGACAAGCGCGCCGTGCTTGCGGAAGCGTTTCGTGTGCTCAAGCCGGGTGGCCGGTTCGCGGTGAGCGACGTAATCGTCCGCGGTGAACTGCCAGAGCCTGTGCGGAAGAGCATGGCACTGTGGACCGGTTGCGTTGCCGGCGCGCTTGGCGACGAGGAGTTCATCTCGCTCCTGACGGACGTTGGGTTTGAGAATCCGAGCATTGAAGTCACGCGGTCGTACACACGCGCAGATGCCGAGGCGTTGCTCCAGGGAACGGGACTCGATCTTACTCTTGCCGCTGACGTCGAGGGTCGCATCATCAGCGGGTTTGTGCGGGCCACCAAGCCCGGAGCTTCGGCGAAACGACAGGTTCCCCTTGCAACCTTGGCTGCCGCGAAGGACGAGGTTGGCGCCTGTTGTGCCCCTGGCTGCTGCGACTAATTGTCAACCGAGGAGGGCAGCGAATAGTTGTCATCCCAAGCGAGCGCAGCGAATAGTTGTCATCCTGAGCGAGCGCAGCGAATAGTTGTCATCCTGAGCGAGCGTAGCGAGCAGGTGTCATCCTGAGCGAGCGCAGCGAGTCGAAGGATCTGCACCATCTCCACCGCAATTACGACCAACCACCAGGACGCAAGCATGACCAGTTCAATGACCGACACCCCGACCTTACGCCTCGCATCGCGCGACGACGAGCCTGCCGTCGAAGCGCTGCTCACGTCCGCGCACCTGCCCCTCGAAGGCGTGCATGACGCCCTTCCCTGCTTCATCGTCGCGGAGTCTGCCGGCGAGATAGTCGGCGTCGCCGGTGTCGAAGGATGCGGCACCAGCGGCGAACATGCGCTCCTGCGCTCCGTCGCCGTGGCACCATCGTGGCAAAAACGCGGGCTTGGCCGAGCGCTCGTTACTCGCACCATCGCCGACGCGGAGTCACGGGGCACGAAGGCGCTCTATCTCCTGACGACGACTGCCGAGTCGTACTTCCCGACATTCGGCTTTGTGGCGACGTCGCGAGACAACGTTCCCGACGATGTGAAGGCGACGTCGGAGTACTGCGGCGTCTGTCCGTCATCCGCGACGGTGATGGTCCGCCAGTCGCCCGCTTAGCACGCACTCGGCCTCAACTCCTTCGCACGAAACCCATGCGCTATGTGCTGCTCAGCGACGTGCACGCCAATCGGCCGGCGCTCGAGGCGGTTCTTTGCGACGCGCGGACGAAAGACAACATCGCGAGTACGTACCACCTGGGCGACCTCGTTGGCTACGCGCCATGGCCCGACGACGTCGTCGCGATGATTCGTGATGCGGCAATTCCCGGCGTCGCTGGCAACTACGACTCCACCGTGGCGACGAACTACAAGCATTGTGGCTGCCGCTATGAGGATGCGCGACAGGAAGCATTGAGCCACGAGAGCTTTGCGTGGACGCTCGCCAACACCTCTGATGAAACGAAGCGCTTTCTGGGCGGCCTGCCGTTTCGCATCGACATTCGGCCATTCGGCGGACATGTGTCGGGGCCAACGATCCGCCTGGTGCACGGCAATCACGCGCTCAATACCGTATACGTCACCGAAGAACGCAGCGATGAGTTTCTCACGTCCATGGCCCAGAGCATGGGGTCGCGCGAGGGCGACGTCGTCTGCTTTGGACATACGCACAAGCCATGGCATCGCGTCGTGGACGGCATTCATTTCGTCAACACAGGGAGCGTCGGCAGGCCGAAAGACGGTGATCCTCGCGCCGGCTATGTCATCCTCGATGTCTCTGAAGGCGCGGTCGGCGTGGAGTTCATTCGCATTCCGTATGACGTCGACGAAGCAGCGCGCGGTATTCTCGCGAGCACACTGCCGGATGACTTCGCCGAGTATTTGCGCACGGGCGGCGCGTTGAGTGCCGCAGTGTAGGTGTTGCTCGACAACGCCCGGGTGACCGGCTAGCGCACCCCTTCGCTCAGCGCTCCGAGGAACGCGATCACGGCCTTCCGCTCCGCGCCTGTTAGATGAAGCGAGTCCGCGCTGAGCGTCTGGTTGTCGATGCGCGCGCCCGCGCCCTTGCCACCGCCCCCTTCGTAGAACCGCATGACATCATCAAGCGTGCGAAAGTTGCCGTTGTGCATATAGGGCGCAGTCTGGGCAACGTTGCGCAACGACGGCGTCTTGAACGCTCGGTAGTGCAACGGCAAACGATCGATGCGCGCCCGGCCGGAATCCGCGTCGAGCGCAGAGAAGCGCTCGGTCGTGCGCGACGTGCCGATGACTTCCACGTCCGAGTTCATGTAGTGCGGCGGTGTGTTGCCGCTGAAGAGTGGCGCAAAGTGACAGGTACCACACGCTGCCTTCCCCATGAAGAGCGTGAAGCCCAGGCGCTCCTGCGCCGTCATGGCGTTCGTGTCGCCACGGACCGCGCGGTCGAAGCGCGAGTCGAGCGCAACGAGCGAGCGCACGTACGCCGCGAGCGCCTGCCGCAGTCGCAGCGGCGTAATCGCGACCGACGCCTCTCCCCCAAACGCTCTGGTAAACGACGCGTCGTAACCAGCGCGTCGTCGAAGTTCTGTGGCGGCGCGATCGACAGAGCTGCCCATCTCGTCTTTACTCCTGAGCACCTCGAGCACCTGATCCTCGAGCGTCACGCTTCGTTCATCCGCGAATTGCGTTGGCTGAAGGGCGGCGTTGATGAGCGTCGGCGTGTTGCGGCTGACACGCGCTCCGCTGTGCTTGATGCTTGCTGCGGTCACCATACCGTCCGCGAAGTTTTCTGCGGGCTGATGGCAGGAGGCACAACTCCGCGTTCCATTGCCCGACAAGGCCGGATCGACGAACAATCGCGCGCCGAGCGCCAGAATGTCTGCGGAGGGCACCGGTGTTCCCGACGGTGCATACGCTCGCGCGTCGAATGCATTCGCAGCGTAAACCCACGCGGCGTCTGCCCGCCACGCACGCGGTATACGGATCGGCAACACGTTCGCCGCGCGCCGGAGTGCGTCCACTGCGCGCGCCGCCGGCTCTGCATACGCGATGATAAACGCGAGCCTGTTGAACGTGTTGAAGTCCTCGTGCGCGACGAGATACGCGGACGCCTTCGCGAATGCGATGTCGACATCACTCCGCGCGGCCGGCAAATGCGGCCAGAATCCCGGGCCGGTCGTTTCGAACATGATGCGAAGACCCTCCAAGGCCGCCGCGCACTCACGCATCGCGTCGCCACTTCGTGGAGCGTCGAAACCCGCGATCCCCAGCGTGCCCGCGCGTGCCAACTCGAGTCTCGCTATTTCGATGACCTGTGCCTCAGTGGGCATCAGTGCCGGCGTCAGTCCGTGTAGACGCGATGCGAGTGCGCGCATGTGTGAGACAATGCGTTGCGCCGAATCGGCGTGCGATCGGTCGAACGCCGGCCACATCAACGCTTCGAGCGCGGGAAATCCCGTTGGCGAGAGCGTCGACGGTGGGGGCGCGTCGTCGTCGTCCAGCTCCTGCCGCCGCGCATTGAAGGCGCCGGCGAGGGCCGGCGCGTAAAACTCGATGGCCCCCTCTATCCCCTTGTACCGCGCGCGCGCCAGGCGAAATGCTGCTCGCACTCGGCGCCCTGCCGCTGAGTCGTCAACTGGCGCATCAAGTATCCGGCCGAGCGACGCGAGCGCAGCGTCGAGCGAGTCCGCATCTCGGGCGATCTGCTCCCGCATCGCGGCAGGTGCGGCATCGACGTCGTGTCGGCGGCGTGTGGTCGCGCTGAGTACCGACACGCCGACGACAAGCAGCACACCGGCACCCAGAAAACGTCCTGGATGCCGGATGATGCGGCGTGATGCTCTCCTCAACGCCGCTACTTCCAGGTGATCTCGATCGAGTCGCGTAACGTCGCTGGTGTCGCTGGCGCCGTCGCTGCATAGCCGGCGGCCGGAACGTCGCGACCATAGCTCTTCGAAAACACACGACCACTGTTGGTGACGCTGACAACGGTGAAGCCGTAGTACTTGCCAGTCGACGGAATGGTCACGTCGAGCGTGGCGTCGAGTGGAGTGCCACCGTTGCCGGCGATCACCTGCCAGGTTTTGCCCGTCGGTTGTGCGCGATAGTACTCGTGGTTGTGCGCGGAGAACATTCCTTCCACCTGGTTCGCCACGAGGACGTTCCAGTACGCATCACGCGCCGGAATGTCGAAGGCGAGTCCGTCTGTCGCCACGGTGGGATACGAGTACGCGGGCTTATGCCCGATGGCGAAGATGTGCTTTACGCCGCGCGTGCGCGCTGCCGCGAGATCAGTGGTAACCCACTTGGTGGGTACATGCCAATCCGCACCGACGGGATCTGTGTTCAGCAGCAGAAAGTGCGCGTCCTTGAAGTCGAACGAGTACGTGAGCTTGCTCTGGTCTGTCTGCAGCGCATCCGCACCGCCTGCTGCCGGACCATTACCGCCTCGGCCGATGTAAGCGGCCATGTCGCGCAGCCATACACGCTCCGCCGATGGCACCGCGACCTTGGCGAGGTTGTCCGTCTCGTGGTTACCGGGAATCGTCACCAACTCGACGCCAGAGCTGGCGAGCGGTGATGCCTGATAGAGCCCAATCCATCCCTTGAGCTCGCGATCGAGGGCCGTGCTGTCGTTCGTGTAGCCAAACACCATGTCGCCCGCAAAGAACAGGAAGTTCGGCTTCACACTCATCGCCGCGATGTCCGCGAAGGTGCGATTGAGCTGCTCGACGTTGGCCGTGCTCACGACACCAAGGCTCTCGGGCGCAGCGAGCCTGTTACAGCCGATCACGGCGAACGAGTATGCAACCGCATTGGGATCGACGGCAGCATCTGTGGTCGCCGTGGAGCAGGACACTGCGGCTACTGACGACATCAACAACGTGAGTGCGGCGAAGCCTGCCTTCTGAATTCGCATGACAGCGGCTGGGGGTTCTGGGTGAATAGAGTGGACAATCGAGATCAATGCACGCACGTGGGCGTCACATGCGCGCGTCTCCGACGTAACGGAGTAGTGAAGCTGCGCTACGGAAGCGCCGCACAGGGAAAGGTTGCGCGCCGAATTGCATGTCCGCCCGTCTCGCTATCGTCGGACCAGTACACGAACCTCTTGCCTGCGATGCACTCCGACGTCGGCGCTACCGCGAAGCCCTCGTTATTGATGTTCGGCATCGAGGGTGGACGGTTGAACTGTCGCGTAAGGCGAAAGCGGCCCAGCGTGGCCGAACCCGCCGTTGTGTTGATCTCGAACGTGGCCAAGAGTCCGCCGCATCCATCGTCACAGGCGGCAAAGAGGTAGTTGAGGTCGCGGTCATACTGGAGCGCCATGACGCCAGTGGGGAATCCGGTGGCGAATGTGGCAACTCGCGTGAAGGTGTTGGTCGTGTGATCGAGCGCGTACGCGTAGATGATGCCGTTCGCCTCGACGCCCACGAAGAAGAGACCGCCGCCGTGATTTGGATAATCGGCTGGATTGTAAACGCGATTCGCGGCCTCGTCGTAAAACCCCTTCGACACGAGAACGACGTCAGGAATCCACGTGATGCCTTCGACGCCGAGGTTCGCGCCAGTCGCTGGAAGATCGGCGGTAAGATTCCATTCGTTCGTTGCGGTGAGAGTCGTCGCCGCACCGCTTGGGTCGAAGCGCAGGATGCTGTTCCTGCTCACCGAATTCGCACTGTTGTTACGCTCGGCCACGATATAAAGGCCGGCCGCCGATCCTGTCGTGTACGTGATGTCTTCGGTGTCTGGCTCGCCAGTTCCATCCGGATAGTGAAGCGTCTTACCGGCATTCCAGCTGTTCGCGGCGTCGGGAGCCCATGTAGTTCCGTTGAAGAGGAGACGGAAAATGGAGCCTGGCCCGTTGCGTGCGCCCCAAAGGACGGCCGACGCTCCCGTTCCTTCGTAGATGAGACCACTCAAGTTGCCGCCAAATACCGACGTGCCGTCCACCGTTGTGACGTCATCGGCTCCAGGCCACGGTGTGCTTGCAACTGCGCCGCATGAATTCGCCGCGCCTTTGGTTGACGCCGCCGTGTTGACGAAGGCGCCCGTCGCGTCGGGGCATCGGCCGTACGTGACGCCCGCGTGCGTTGTCCACGCATAGGAATCGACGAGTGTACCCGTAGAGTTGAAGAGACGCGCAGCGTCGGGTTGACCGAGGCCAAAACCGAGCGACGCTTCCTCGACGACGTAGTAGGCACCAGCAGCGATGGTGGTGCTTCCGGGAATCGTAAAGACGTGCGTGTCGTCGTCGTCCTTCACGACGAAGCCACTGATGTCGACGGGAATCGGGCCGAAGTTGTAGAGCTCCACCCAATCGCCCGGCGTGCCACCGCTCGACTCCACTTCATTGATCTTTACCGCAATGCTGCAGTCGTTCGGCGCGCCTTTGGTCGATGACGTGCTGGTACTGAATGCGCCGTTTGCGTTCGGACAGCGGCCATATGTCGTCGCGGCATGGGCTGTCCAGGCAGACACCTCGACGATGGAACCAAACTGGTTGTACAGTCGCGCCTCGTCCGCCGCACCGAGCCCAAAGCCGAACTGGGCCTCTTCAACGACGTAGTAGCCGCCTGCAGCTATCGTCGTACCAGCTGGGATCTTGTAGATGACGTGCGTCGTATCGTTGTCGCGAATTCCCCAACCCGATATGTCGACGGCGACTGATGTCGCGTTATAGAGTTCGATCCAATCGCCCGGCGTGCCTCCATTTGATTCGACTTCATTGATCTCGATCGCGGGCGACACTGTCACGGTCACGCTTTGCTGGCCGGTGATCGTGCCTACGGTGGCGATGATCTGCGCCGTACCTGGAGCGACGGCCGTGATCACGCCGCTGGCGCTCACTGTCGCTGTCGCGGTCGACGACGATGACCATGACACTGTACCGCTCGCGATGTCGACGCTGTTCTGGTCCTTGCCTGCGGCAGTTGCCGTCGTGGTCTGTCCAGGCACCAACGATGCCGCCGGAATCGTGACCGCGATGGTCGTGAGGACAGGCGGTGGGACATTGACTGCCGAGTCGGTACCGCACGAGATGAGGGCAAATGCGGTGAGGATCGCGAACACAGCGATTGCGCGTCGAAGAGTATTTGGTTTCATCCGCGCAACTTCCGCGGGGTCCGCTACGCGATGGTCGCTTCGCGGTAACGAAGGCGTAACCGGACGGTCGCGATTACGCCGAGCACTAATTCAAACGGTTGTTGAGACTGGTCGTGTTGACCGCAAACAGCGCGACGTTGGGGACGGGCAACGACACCGACCAGCCAAAGTGTCGTGCAATCCATCGCATTGTTTCTTCATTATAGAACGACACGTGCGTACGATCACGCTGGTACCACCACCCTTCAAAGGCCGCAGGTGAATCGTAGAAGCTCGTCATCACCGCGATCGTGCCATTCACTCGCGTGAGTGCGCCAAGCTGCGTGAAGAGCGCGAGCGGATCGTGCGCGTGCTCCGCCACTTCGCTGCAAGTCACGAAGTCGTAGCTGGCATCGAGCAACTGCGTATCAGGAAAGAAGAGCGGATCATACGCCACCGTGGGACGTCCCGTCGCAGAGAGGATGGTGCTGAGCACAGGCGCAGGCCCGCAACCATAGTCGAGGCCCACCGCACCACGAGGCAGCGTGACAACGAGCGGATCTGCCAGGCGATGGAGAAAGCGCACGTACCCTTCGTCCAACGCATCGTTGTGGTGTTCGTGATAGCGCTGGTTCTCGTCGACTGCGTTCAATCGCTGAGCTGGTTCGACAAACACGATTGCGCAATGATCGCACCGGTAGAACGTGCGATCGGTAACGGCGAACGGACGCGTGGCCCGCATCGCGCCACACAACACACATGCAGGCGATGCCTGCTCACCACTTCGTGCCATTCAATAATGTGCAAGGGACGAAGACGATTGCGAACCACGCCGCAGCGCCCGCAATTTGAGCGATGATCCACCTTCTCGCGATCCTCGGCACAGCGCTCTCATCGTCGCTGGCGCGCACGGACAGCGCGCTGTTCATTCGCGTCAATCAAGTGGGCTACCTGCCCGACGCGCCCAAGGTTGCCGTCGCCTGTGCGCTCGACACCGCGACCGTTGCCCGCTTCAGCGTCATCACCGCCGACGGCAAAGTCGTCCTCAGATCGCGATCCACCACGAACGCGGGCGCATTCGGCCCCTGCGTCTCGACGTTTCGGCTCGACTTCACATCGGTGCGCACACCGGGCCGCTACCGAATCGTCGCAGGATCGGACAGCTCGCCGGCGTTTCGCATCGGCCCGCATGTCTACGACGGCGCTGCCGACACGCTTCTCTACTACATGCGCCAACAGCGCTCAGGCTGGAATCCAATATTCGGCGACTCAGTGCACCGGCGCGACGGCATCGTTGTCGACTCGCCGCGAGCCGGCGACACGGTGCACGTCAGCGGCGGATGGGCCGACGCGTCGGATTACCTCCAGTACGTCACGACGTCCGCGAATGCGACCTACGTCATGCTCATGGCCTATCGCGACCACCCTCGCGCATTCGCCGACAACTTTGCCACGAACGGCGTCTCTGGAGCGAACGGGCAGGCAGACGTTCTCGACGAAGCGCGTCACGGACTCGAATGGCTCGTGCAGATGTTCCCGAACGACACAGTGATGTTCAACCAGATCGCCGACGATCGCGATCATACGTTCTTCGATCTCCCGTCCAACGATTCGTCAGACTATGGATGGGGCCGAGGAGGCATGCGGCCGGTGTATCCGTGCACCGGACGGCCGC
>JBDTMO010000127.1:0-10640 GCA_039934235.1 bacterium
CTGTCCTGGCTCGACGCGCTCTACTTCGTGGTCGTGACGATCACGACGGTCGGCTACGGCGACATCAACCTCCTGAATTCATCCGCGCTCAGCAAGGTTGTCGGCATCACTCTTCTGTTGAGCTCTACCGTCTTCATCTGGATGATCTTCTCACTGACGATCGACCGCGTCATCAAGCGCCGAGTTCAACTCGCATTGGGGCGGAGAAAATACGGTCGCAAGGGACACGTCATTCTCTGCGGACTCGGTCGTCTTGGATTCTTCATCGCCGAAGGACTGCTGGACCAGGGCGAACGATTGCTGATCGTCGAGAAGGACGAGAATTCACCAGGCATCGAGCACTTCCGCTCTCGCGGCGCCGACGTCTACATCGGCGACGCGAGGCTTCCACGCCTGCTGCAGGACGTCGGAGTAACACGGGCGAAGGCACTGTACTCCGTGATCGACAATGACTACGCGAACCTGGAAGTCGGGCTCAACGCCCGATCATTCGATCCGAACTTGCGCCTTATCCTGCGGATCTTCGACGAGTCGATGTCGCGCAAGATCAAGGAGAACCTCGACATTCACCTGACGTTCAGCATGACGGCGATTGCCGATCAGATTTTCTTCAGTGAATTGAAGGTTCCGAACGAGTGACGAGGTGCAGATCCTTCGACTCGCTGCGCTCGCTCAGGATGACAACCAGCGCTGCGCTCGCTCAAGGATGACAATCAGCGCTGCGTTCGCTCGGGATGACAAACTCGCGTCAGCTGCTGCAGCCTCCTCCGCCGCAACTCGAGGAGCAACTGGAGCCACTGCTGCACGAGCTGCCAGAATCGCTGCTGCTTCCGCTATCGCTTCCGCTGTCGCCGGCACTCGAATCATGCGCGTGACTGGAGTCGGACGAATCGCTGCCCCATGAGCTGCCGGCACCGCCGCCGGAAAATCCGCCGCCTCCGCCAAAGTCCATCACGTCGCCGTGCGAATGTCCGTCGGCGCTGGATGAATCGAACAACAGGTAGAGTGGTGCATCGTCGCCGGACGACGTGAACGAGCCGCTCTCTGCGTCCCGCGGCGCACGACTTTTTCGGGCGGTCCGCACAGTGCGGAACTTTGGCGTGCCCCAGATGTCGTCAGGCGCCTCGAGATTGAATTCGTCGTAATAGAGGTCGAGCGTGGCGCAAAACTGCGCCTCGAACAGGTCCGTCTGCTTCGGCGTGGCGATGAGCTCCGGATTGTGATCGAAGTCGCGACCCACCACCTCCCTGCAGAACTCGCGATACGGACGGCTGAACAGCAGGTGTTCGTGCCAGACCATGTCAATCACCTTTGGCGGCGTGACGCTGGACTCACTCACGACGCCGAGGTAGACGAATTTCTTGTATTCGCCGATGGCGCGGAGTGAAAACTTCGTCGTCCACCCGAGCTTGCGCGCAAGCTTGCTCGCGAACGCCTTGGTCGAGGCGTCCGCGCCACCAAACGCGGCGATCACGTGATCCGTCAGGTGCGGCGGAACCAGGTTGGCGAAGTGGTAACGCGACAGTCGAAGCCACAGTTCTTTTTTCATGCGCGAACGTTGCCGCACGTTCGATTGCGGCGCCATGGCCAGGGCACCGAGTCTGCAGCAATTATGACTATTTCATGAACGCGCAGAGGGATACGTTGTGCAGAGGGTTCTCGGCTGTGCGCTGGCCTAACGAAATGGGTCTGGCACACGTACCGTTTTGTGTCGGTAGCACACACGTCCCAACAGCCAATCCCTCCACGCCCAGAAATGCGCATACTCGGATCACGCAACGCTGCCCTGTACGGCGTGCTCGCCCTGGCCGCCGGTTCATTCGGCGCTGGAGCGCAGACGCTCGACTCGGCCACGGTCGCCGGCATGAAATGGCGAACGGTCGGACCGGCCAACTTCCAAGGACGTCTCTCTGACGTTGTCGGAATTCCTGGCCCCTCCAAGACGCTGTACGTTGCCGCCGCCGGCGGTGGCATCTGGAAGAGCACGAACAATGGCGTCACCTGGCGCCCCCTCTTCGACGACAAGAACATCATCTCGATGGGCATGCTCGCCATCGCGCCGTCGGACACGAACACGGTATGGGCTGGCACCGGCGAGCCCAACTCACGAAACACGATCGAGCCGGGCGCTGGAGTCTACAAGTCCGAGAACGGCGGCACGACATGGACGCTCATGGGACTGGAGAAGACGCAGCACATCGGTCGCATCGCCGTCGATCCGCGCGACAAGAACGTTGTCTACGTGGCGGCACTCGGCGCCGCGTGGAAGTCGAACCCCGAGCGCGGACTCTACAAGACGGTCGACGGCGGCAAGACGTGGACGATGTCGAAGTTCATCAGCGACCGCGCCGGCTTTGTCGACGTACAAATTGACCAGAAGAATCCAGACGTCGTGTACGCGTCGAGCTGGGAGCGGTACCGCACGCCGTATTCGCTCAACAGCGGCGGCCCGGGCAGCGCGCTCTGGAAGTCCATGGATGCGGGCAAGACGTGGACGGAGATCAAGGGCAACGGTTATCCCGAGGGCATGAAGGGACGCATCGGTATCGCCATTTCGCTGAGTAATCCTGATGTGGTCTACGCGCTGACGGAGGCGCTGTCGATGACGCCCACCAAGGGCGGCTACACGATGGGCAAGCGTCCCGAGGCGAACGGGCTCTATCGCTCTCAAGACGCCGGGAAGACGTGGGCGCGCACCAGCACCGTCGACACGCGCCCCTTCTACTACTCGCAGGTCCGCGTCGATCCCAAGAACCCGAATCGCGTGTACTACTCGTCGACCGAGCTGCAAGTCTCGAATGACGGCGGGAAGACGACGGCCAATGCCGCGCAGGGTGTGCACGTGGACGATCACGGCATCTGGATTGACCCGAATGATCCAGAGCGTTGGGCGCTGGCGAACGATGGTGGCATCGCCATCACCTTCGACAAGGGCGGCAACTTCTTCTATCCGATGAACCTGCCGCTCGGCCAGTTCTACGAGATCAGCTACGACATGCAGGTGCCGTACAACGTCTGCTCAGGTGCGCAGGACAACGGCGCGTGGTGCGGTCCGAGCCGCAAGCGTGCGGCGCTGAACAATTCGTATTGGTTCACCATTTCCGGCGGCGACGGATTTTACACGGCGCAGGACCCGGCTGGTGACTGGGTATGGGGCGAGTCGCAAGGCGGTGGTGTACAGGGCCGCAACCTGAAAACCGGCCAGTCGCTCCGCGTGCAGAAGCCCGGCTGGCAGGAGCGCTATCGCCAGAATGAAGATTCAGTCGCGGTGGTGTGGGGCGACCCGGCGCAGGCGCCGACAAAGGACCAGCAGAAGCGTATCGCGACACTGCGTGCGACGCAGAAGAAGGATTCGACCGATCTTCAGACGCGCTTCAACTGGAACTCGCCGTTCTTCCTGTCGCCGCACAATCCGCTCGTGTTCTACATGGGCGGCAACAAGGTGTTCAAGTCACTCAAGCGTGGCGAAGAAATGTTTACCATCTCGCCCGACTTGTCCAAGCAGATGCGTGCGCGCATGGACACCGCCGAGAAGTACACGGGCGGTGTAACGCCTGACGTGACCGGAGCGGAGACGTACGGAACGGTGGTGACCTTAGCCGAGTCGTACGTGAAGGCTGGTTTGCTGCTGGCAGGCACGGACGATGGCAACGTGTGGCTGACGCACAACGACGGCGGTAGCTGGGAAAACCTGAGCGACCGGTTCCCCGGCTTGCCAAGCAAGGACGTGTACGTCACGCGCGTGGAGCCGTCCCATTTTGATACGCTCACGTTTTACGTTGCCTTCGACAATCATCGCTGGAACGACTTCACGCCGTATCTCTACGCGACGGAAGATGGCGGCAAGACCTTCCATTCGATCGTCAACAACCTGCCGAAGACGAGCCCCGCGGACTACCTGCACGTGATTCGCGAAGACCCACGCAACCGCGACTTGTTGTTCGTCGGCTCGTCGTTGAGCGTGTATGCGTCGATCGATCGCGGCAAGACGTGGACGAAGTTCGCGGCCGGTTTGCCGAGTGTGCCCGTGTATGACCTGAAGATTCATCCACGCGATCGTGAGGTGATGATCGCGACGCATGGTCGTGGCATCTGGTTGGTGGATGTCGCACCACTCGAGCAGATGACGGCGAAGTCGATTGCGGATGCGGCGACGTTGTTTGCGCCGCGCACGGCCTACCAGTGGGGCGAAGGCCCGCAAATGGGATTGCCGGGCAACGGTTGGGGTCAGGCTCCACTCGTGATTCCGGCGCCGCCGTACGGAGCCACCATTTCGTACCATCTCAAGGATTCGGTGACGGGTCCGGTGCGCATTACCGTGAATGATGCGAGCGGCACGCAACTGTACACGGCGAATGGGTCTGCCGCGCGTGGCGTGCACAGCGTGCAGTGGGCATTCCAGGGGGCACCGGCGCCCCGTGCCGCGCTCTCGCCATCGGCGCTGCGCGACAGCTTGATCCTCAAGAATCGCGCGCCGGGGGTGATCGATTCGTTGTCGAAGGCCGGCTATGACACGGCGGCTCTTGCCGCGGTGCGACGCATCGTGAACATCGCGAACAACCCGCCAGCGGGCCTTGCAGGCTTTGGACGCGGCGGTGGTGGCGGGCGCGGTGGCCAGGCAGGATGTGAGCATCCGACAACGCAGTGGGACACCTTCTGCGCGCGTCCGTCGGAGCCGGCGCCGACAGCTGGTGGCCGCGGTGGCCGCGGAGCTGGCGGCGCAGGTGCAGGTGGAGCGGGTGGCGCGGCGGCAGTGGCCGCCGATACGTCTGCTGAGGGTATTGCGGCGGCGTTCGCTGGTGGTGGCGGCCGTGGCGGCGCTCCCGAACCTGCGCAGCAGAAGATCTGGGACATCATCGGCATGAAGCCGCCTGCCGGCGGTGGACGTGGTGGCGGCGGTGGATTCGGCGGCGGCGGTGGAAATCTCGTGGAGCCGGGTACGTATGTGGCCACGCTCACGGCCGGCGGACAGACGTACAAGCAGACATTCCGCGTCGAACGTTCGGGCACTGGCGATGGCGAGGTGTCAGCGTTCGACGAGTACGACGATGATGAGAATCAGGATATCAACGGCGGCATTTTTCCCAAGCCGCAGACGAGCACGTACATCCGGCGAGATCATCAGGAAGACTTTCGTTATCGACGATAGCGGGGTGAGTAAGTGATGTGGAAAGCCCGGTCCGCGTTGCGCGGGCCGGGCTTTTCACATACTGAAAACTGCTTGCGGCTGCTCGACGGGCGTTCGTAGAATTGCCGAATGCCATTTCGTCTCGCAGCGACGGCGCTTCTCGGTCTGTGTCCTGCCATGCTGCTCGCGCAGAGCATTCGCGGCACCGTCGTGGCGCAGGGAGACAGTGCGGCGATTCCGGGCGCGGTCGTCCTGCTCGTCAATCGCGCTGACAGTGTCGTCGCGCGCGCGCTCACGAATGACCGAGGCGAATACCGCGTGGTTGCGCCTGCAGCCGGGACATATCGGTTAAGGACGTTACGCATCGGATTCCGCCCAGTGCTTTCCGACGCCGTCGAACTGAGCGCAGGCCAGGACGTCACGCGGCGGTTCTCGTTCGCGAATATCCCGTTCGCCATGGATACCGTGCGCGTGGTTGGCGCCAACGCGTGCCGCGGCGTTGCCGATTCCGCCATGACGGCTTTCAGCGTATGGGATCAGGTTCGCACGGCGCTGACGGCGACGCAGTTGACCGCGCTCGACCGCTCGCTCGTGTCGACGGCCGTGCAATTCGAGCGCGTCGTCGATCCAGTGCGCGACAAGGTGACCAGGGAGACAGCTCGGCTCCAGACGCAATACGCACGGCGTCCGTGGGCCACGCTGCCACCCGACAGTTTGCGCCGCGTCGGATATGTCGTGACGGACACCGAGGGCGATGTCACGTATTACGCGCCGGACCTCGACGTCCTCGTCTCTGATGCGTTCGTCGTTGACCACTGCTTTCGCCTGGTGTCCGCACGCGACACGGCGATGATCGGCCTCGCGTTCGAGCCCACGCGAGATCGCGGGCGCGTGCCGGAAATTCGCGGCACACTCTGGATCAACCGGCGGACGTCGGAGCTCCACGACCTGGAGTACCGATACGCGAACATCTCCAAGCTGCAATCCGACGGGCGTGCGGGCGGCAACATGGGCTTCGTGCGCATGTTGAACGGCGCGTGGATGATCTCGCGCTGGGACATTCGGATGCCGGTGCAAGAGCAGTATCTCGCCGGCGGTTTTGGAAAGGCGCGGACGCAGGATGTGCGTCTCGCCGAGATCAGGGTGACGGGAGGTGACCTGGCGCTGGTGAGGCGCGGCCGCGACACACTTTTTACCGGCGCTGGTGTGCTGCTCTCTGGAACCGTCGCCGATTCGGCAACGGGTAAGCCCGTCTCGGGCGCACGGGTGACGCTGCTCGGCACTCGGCACGAAACGCAAAGCGATGGTGAGGGTCGCTTTCGTCTTACGAGCGTGCTCCCCGGCAATTACGAGATCGTCGTGCGAACGCCGTCGCTCGATTCACTGAGTACGGCGGTGCAGTTGCCGTTCGCGATGACCGGCGAAACTGTGCTCCCGGAAATTCATGTTCCGACCACCGACCAACTCGCGATGATGATGTGCGGCAACCGGCGCGTTGGCGTGGTCGCCGGCACGGCGAAACTTCGTGGTGATACGTTGCCGCCGGGAACCATCAAGGTGAGCGTGGAGTGGCCGGACGCGGTGCAAGGGCAAGCGCGCGCGCTCGAAACTCGCGCCGACAGCTCGGGTCGGTTCCGCGTATGCGGTGTCCCAGTGAATACGGCGCTCGTCGTGCGACTGTCCGGCGACAGCATTCTCGCTGAGCCAATGGAACGCCGGATCGCGCAGGGCTTGATCGCGCGTGCCGACGTGCTCGTCGAGCGTCATGTGAATCGTGGCGCAGTGCTCGCTGGGCTTGTCCTCACAGACTCCACTCGCAAACCAATCGCCGACGTGGAGGTTGTCGTCCCCTCGCTGTCCCTGCGAACGCGGACGAACGAGCGCGGGGAGTTCCGCATTGGCGACATTGCACCGGGCACCCATCAGGTCATTGCACGGCGATTCGGCTATGGCCCGCTCGACGCGAGCGTCAGTTTTGTCGCGAACGAGACGGTGGACCGCCGCATCTTCCTGACTCGCATTGCGATGCTGGACACGGTCAGCGTGACGGCGCGCTCGTCCGCGCGCGGTAACGGACTCGCGGCGTTCGAGGAACGGCGTCGCAAGGGGTTCGGTAAATTCATCGACTCAACGGAGCTCAAGAAGAACGAAAATCGGCGTCTTGGCGACATGATGGCGTCCATGCAGGGAGTGACGCTGGTGGCGCCGCCGATGTGCTCGCTCACGGGACTGAGATACCCCCGGTGCGTATTGAGTGGAAATGCCCGCGTCGCTTTCAGCAACAGGGGGAGGGGATGCGCCATGCAGGTCCTGGTCGACGGCGTTGTCATCTACCGCTCAAAGCAGGAGGACAAGGACTGGGCGCTGATGTTCGACCTCAACAACTTCCTGTCCGTAGCGGACCTTGCCGCTGTCGAGGTGTATCGTTCGTCCACTGAAGTTCCGATGGAATACGGTAACGGATCAGGGCCATGCGGCGTCTTGGTGCTGTGGACGAAGCGAGGGTAACGATTCCCCACACATTAGCCCGCTTTTGTCCGTCCTTTTTGCCCCTGTAGAGCCCGCGGCACCAATCCCGCAATGGAAACCGTGATGATCATCGCCAGCCCGCGGCTGTCACGGAGTCGCACATGAGCGAGACGAAGCCGTCGTCTCCCGATCTTTCCAGCTTGTCCAGCGACTACGAAATCGTTGGCGAGGTGGGTGGATCTCGGCATTCGCGCAACTTCATGGCGACGCGCAAGGGTGCTGGCGCGAAGCGGCGCGGCGATCAGGCGGGCGTACTCATTTCCATCGTTTCATCGCCGGCCGGCGACGAGGGGAACGCGCTCTCACACCTCGCGGCAGACACGAAATTCCTCGCCGGCTCGACGCACCGGCGCCTCATCCCGGTCATCGAAGGCCGATGGATTGGAGACGACGCGTTCGCGGTGATCACGCAGCGCACGACAGATCCCTCGTTGGCGCAGAAGATCGTGACCGGCGAGCGATTCGCGGCGACGCGCGTCGCGGCCATCCTGCGTGAAGTGAACGGCCTGCTGGAGTGGGCGCGGGAGCACAACGTCATCCATCGCACCGTGACGGCGGACCGGATCTACCTCGAGCCGAGAACGGATCGGGTGCGCATCTCGTTTGGCGTTGCGCCAATCCTGCGGATCAAGCAGACCGATGCGCCCACCGAAGACGCGCGGACAATCGTGCGGCTCGCGATGGCCATGCTCACCGGCACGGAAGACACGGCATCGTACAACGGCAAGACGCTCGCCGAAATGCGGCCCGATCTTCCATTGCGCCTGCGCGATGCCACTGACGAAATGCTCGACGAGAAGCATTCGCACACGTCGGCGGACGTGAACGGGTACCTCGCGCTCGTCGGCATGGCGGACCCCATTCTCGCTGGTGAAGCCGAAGCCACCCGTATTCGTGCGGAAATCCTGGAGGAGCAGACGGTCGAGCGCGAAAAGCTCGCCACAGAGAGAGCGGAATTCGAGCGCGTCATGGCCGAGGAGCGTGCGGCGTTCGAACGCTTCATGGCTGAAGAGCGCGAAAAGTACGAGCGACACATGGCCGAGGAGCACACGGCGTACGAGCGGCAGAAGGAGGAAGAACGCGCGAAGCACGCGAACGAGAGGGGGGAGCTGCAACGCGTCGTCACA
Organism: bacterium; assembly: GCA_039934235.1. Taxonomy (GTDB): domain Bacteria; phylum Gemmatimonadota; class Gemmatimonadetes; order Gemmatimonadales; family Gemmatimonadaceae; genus AG11. The sequence goes on from JBDTMO010000127.1 coordinate 8,785, forward strand.
CTCGAGCGCGCGGCGCTCGTGACGAAGCGTGCGGAGCTCGAGCGGATCGTGAAGGACCAGCGCGAGGAGATGGAGCGCGTCGCGTCGGAAGATCGTCGGGCGATCGATGCATTGCGCGCCAGGCTCAAGTCGGCCGGTGAACTGGAGATCGAGAAGAAGCGTGACGCCGCGCTCGAAGAAGTCACGGACGCTGAGTCCACGCTCGACCGTGAGGAGTTCTCGACGCCGTTGTTTGCGGCCCCGTTGATCGTTCCGCTCGAGCAGTTGAAGTTCGACGACGACACCGTGCTCTTCGAGGACACCGAGGAGTACAAGGTCCGGATGGAACCGACGCCGCCGAACGTGGCATCGACGGTTCGTGAGCGTGAGCGACTCGCCGCTGTGGTCGGCGTGCCCGCCACGAGGAGCAGGCGAATGATGCTCGCGGGAGTCGCCGCCATCGTGGTGATTGTCGTCGCGTCCATTGCGCTGGCGTCACGCCGAGAGCCCAGGGAGGCCATCGCGAGTCCGCCGGTCAAGCCGCCGGTCGTGCAGGCACCGGTCGCGATAGTGCCGACGTCGATCGTGCCGTTGCCCGATCGGCCCACGATCGACTCCTCCGCGGGAAATGTGTCTCGTCCGTTCGACTCTGCGGTTGCCGCTCGCCTCGCGGCGCCGACGACACCAAGACCACGACCGAAGAAGATCGAGCCGGATACGGAAGTGGTGCCCGACAGCCTGGTCGGCGATACGACGACACCGGTCTTCCGCGATGTATCGCCCAGAAAGCGCGATACGCTCGTGCCGAAAAAGCCGGATGCGCTCCCACAACGGGATTCGCTCGCTCGACCGGATACGATGTAGCGCAAAAGCTCGTAAGTTCTTCGGCGTTGTCGTCCACGCTCGCCGAACTTTCGCCCGCCTCCAAATAAGACGATGCGACCGCTCCTCATTGCCGCACTCCTCGTGCTGCCCGCAGCCATGTCCGCGCAGGGTCGAGCGTTGTCGGCCGCGGACTCCGCCCTCGTTGGACGTATCCTGCTCGCGGAGGATCGTCGCGATTCGACCGATGCAGCGCTCGCCGAGGGTACGCGTCACGCCGATGTGCGCGTGCGCACGTTGGCAGTGCGCGCGCGCGGCCGCATTGGCGACGCAAAGTTCGTTGCGCGTGATTCCTTGCCGCCGCTTCCCACCCCAACGGTGTGGCCTGAGGTTGCGTGGCGACTGCGTCTTCGCGCACTCACTGCGCAGAAGAGCGATTGCGCCGCGCTGCGGATTGCACTCGCGGATAGCGCATGGCCCGTTCGACTCCGCGCGACCGACCTCGTCGCCGCGCCATGCTCGGCGGACACTGCACTTGTCGCCACACTGCGTGCGTGGGTGGATGGGCTGCCCGCAGACGCATCACGCCGGAGGGCGGGCAATGTGTCGTGGCACGCGGCGGCGCATGCGGCTGTCGCGCTTGCGCGCGTTCGTCCGGACGAGGCGCTGTTGCGCATGAGCAGGTTGGCGTCGCACCGGCAGTGGCAGGTGCGCATGTACGCCGCGCGCGCAGCCGCACTGTTGTCCGACACGCTGCGACTGCGGACGCTCGCGCGCGATGCCGATGACAATGTGAAAGAGGCGGCCATCGACGGATTGTCGAAGCTGACGGGTCACGCGGACGACGACATTTATCTTGCTGCGTTGACCTCACAGGGAGCGCAAGCGGTGCGCGCCGCGGCTCTCGCGCTCAAGGGCTCACCTCGCGCGGATGTCCGCACTGCCGTGTCGGCTGCGTACGCGCGGTGGGTTGCGCGCGGCAATGCGTCGTCGCGCGATGCGCGTGTGGCGCTGCTCGACGCGGCGGGTCGAGCACCAAGTGAAGATCGATCACC
>JBDTMO010000128.1:0-10608 GCA_039934235.1 bacterium
ATGGGTCGTGAGCGATCGCGCGCCCATCACGTGGAGCGATGACAACAAGCGCGTGTTCTTCGGCGTCATGCCCCAGAAGGCGGCACAGGACACCAGCACGAGACGCCGGAGCGCGGATTCCGTCGCCGACGTGGACGTGTGGCGCACGAGCGACGAACGCATTCAGTCCGTGCAGATGATTCGCGCGGACGCGGACAGGAACTTCACCTATCGCGAAGCGTTCGATATCGGCGCAGCGAAATACATCACGCTCGCGGACTCCACGATGCGCGAGCTCGAAGTGGCGGAGGATGGCCGGTGGGCGATTGGTCGCGACATTCGCGGCTACGTCTCGGATTACAAGCGCCCCGCCGCCGACATCTATCGCGTGAACACGTCAACCGGCGAACGCACGCTGATACTCAAGAATCAACTCACTGGCCAGCATGTGTTTGGCATCTCGCCTGCCGGACATCATTTCCTCTACTGGAAGGACAACAAGTATCAGGCATACGACCTCGACGCCGGCGCGACGAAGGTCCTTGGCGCTGGCAGCACCCTCAGCTTCGTTGACGCTCGCTTCGATCACCCTGGCCCCAAGCCATCCTACGGAGTTGCCGGCTTCACGAGTGACGGAAAGAGCGTCATCGTGCAGAACGACTACGACTTGTGGCTCTTTCCGCTGGATGGCACCGCGGCGTCGCGCAACCTGACGAACGGCGCAGGCAGCAAGGACGAGATTCGCTTTCGCTATGTCCGCACAGAGCCGACCGACTCGACGGGCGCGCCTGTTGGTCCGCCAGGTGGCGGGCGCGGTGGACGCGGAGGCAGGGCGGATCGCGAGATCGATCTGTCCAAGCCGATCACGTTGTCCGCGTACGGTGAGTACACGAAGAAGGCAGGTTTCTATCAACTCGCCGACGGCAAGCTGAAGAAGCTCGTTTTCGATGACGCGGCGTACGGCACTCCGGTCAAGGCCGCAAAGGCCGACGAGTACCTGTTCACGCGCCAGACGTTCGTGGAGTTTCCCGACCTTCGCGTCTCCGGACCCAACTTCGAAGAGTCGAAGAAGATCACAGACGCGAATCCGCAGCAGGCGGAGTACGCATGGGGCCATCGCATCCTGTTCGACTTCAAGAACAAGGATGGCATGAAGCTCCAGGGCATGCTGGCAATTCCCGACGATTACAAGGCCGGCGAAAAGCGACCGATGCTCGTGAATTTCTATGAGAAGAACACGCAGAATCTCAATCGCTACACGCCGCCGACGTTTCTAACGGGCATGGGATCGTCCCCCATCGAAGCGGTGAGCCGAGGCTATGTCGCGATGATCCCGGACATCTATTTCCACACTGGGTCATCGCACTCCGACATGCTCGATGCGGTGGAGGCCGCGACAAAGAAAGTGATCGAGATGGGCTACGCGGATCCGAAGCACATCGGTGTGAATGGACACAGCTATGGCGGTGAGGGTGCGGCATTCATCGGAACGCGCTCGCGTTTGTTTGCCGCCGTTGCGATGGGAGCGGGTGTCACAGATCTCTTTTCCGACTTTAGCCAGAGTTGGGGTTGGTCGTATCAGGTGGGGGGCGGCAGTGGCGCCAACGGCAACGATTACTACCTGTATGGGCAAGGGCGTTGGGGCGTGTCGCCATGGGACAATCCCGACCTCTATCACTTCGAGTCGGCGCTTACACACGTGCGCGAAGTCACCGCGCCGTTCCTGATCATGCATGGCACCGCGGACCCAACGGTGTCGTTTAGCGAAGGCATGAACTTCTACAACGCGCTGCGCTACAACGGAAAGAATGCCATCATGCTCGCGTATCCTGGCGAGGGTCACGGGCTGCGCGGTCTCGCGAACCGGAAGGATCTCACGACGCGATACTTCCAGTATTTCGATCACTACCTGAGAGGCGCCCCTGCTCCGAAGTGGATGGAGGATGGCGTGCAGTTTCTCGCGAAGGACTTGCCGAAGGAGCCTGCGCCGCAGCAGGCCGGCGCGTTGTTGCCGTAGGTCTAATCGAAACTTCCCATGAACACCCGTCGACAGTTCCTCATCAAGGCGCCCATCGGCATCATCGGTGCGGTTGCCGCATGCCGCGGCGAGCAAAAGGAAACGCCAGCCGCAGCACCGCCAGCCGGTGCACCGCCAACGTTCGGCACCGCGCCTGGCGCCGGACCTACGGTGTCTCCGGAAACGTTTGCCGAAGCGGAGAAACTCACTCAAGTCACGATGTCGCCCGCCGAGCGCGAGATGGCAGCGAAGAGTTGGCGGTCGTCGATGGCGCCGATGCTCGAGCGTCGCGTAGGGCCGCGGAAGGTCGCACTCGACGCCACGCTCGCACCGGCCACGCGCTGGAATCCCATGCTCGGCGCCGATGTCGCGAGCGTATCACACGACAAGTTCATTCGCACGAAAGGCGATAGCGTCCCGCTACCAACATCTGACGACGACATCGCCTTCGCGCCGGTGACGCAGCTGTCGCGGTGGATCGAGCAGAAGAAGCTCACCAGCGAACGACTCACCAACATCTACTTTGCACGGATAGCGCGCCTCGATCCAAAGCTGCGATGCATCATTACGTTGACAAAGGATTTCGCGCTTACCCAAGCGAAGAAGGCCGACGCGGAAATCGCGGCCGGCAAATATCGCGGTCCGTTACACGGTATTCCGTACGGCGTGAAGGACCTGCTGGACACCGCCGGCATCGCGACGACGTATGGCGCCGAGCCGTTCAGGAATCGCGTGCCAACGGCGGATTCGGCGGTCGTCCATCGGCTCAACGAAGCCGGCGCCATCCTCATCGCAAAATTGAGCCTGGGCGCACTCGCCCTTAACGACATCTGGTTTGGCGGACAGACGATGAATCCGTGGTTGCTCGAGGAGGGGGCATCGGGCTCGAGTGCGGGGCCGGGTGCGGCAACGGCGGCGGGGTTGGTGGGCTTCTCCATCGGCAGCGAGACTGGCGGGAGCATCGTGAGTCCCGCGATGCGCTGTGGAATTACCGGCTTGCGTCCAACGTTCGGCCGAGTGCCCCGGACGGGAGCGATGACGCTCTGCTGGTCGCTCGACAAGCTTGGCCCGATGACGCGGAGTGTCGAGGACGCGATGCTCGTCTTGCAGGCGATCACCGGTCCGGATGCCGGCGACGTTTCGAGCGTCGCGAGTCATCTCGACTTCGACACAGGAGCGGGAGTGTCGGGGCTCCGCGTCGGATACTTCCCCGCGTGGATGAAGGAGAATCCGGCGACTGATGTCGATCGTGCGGCGCTTGAAGCCGTGAAGAAGCTGGGCATGACTGCGGTCGAAGTCAGTCTTCCAGATTGGCCCTACGGATCGCTCAATCACATTCTCTTCAGCGAAGGCGCGGCCGCGTTCGAGGAACTCACGCTCAGCGGCCAGGCCAGTCAGCTCAAGGTGCAGGTGCCGGACGCCTGGCCAAACCTGTTTCGCGAGGCACGGTTCCTGTCGGCCGTGGACTTCGTGCAGGCCGATCGCTTCCGTCGCCGCGTGGCGATGGAGATGGCTCGCATATTCTCGCAGGTCGATGTGCTGCTGGTGCCATCACTGCGCGACGAGATGCTCACCATCTCGAACTTCACGGGGCATCCGTCGCTGACCTTTCGCGCCGGCTTCGTGCAAGTCGCACAGGCCCGCAGCGATTGGGCGCCCGATCCAAAGAATCCGTTGCCCACCTTTTCTCCGGCGCGACGTGTGCCCCACGGCGTCACACTCATCGGCCGCTTGTTCGACGAAGGCACCGTCGCACGGGCGGGACTCGCGCTGGAACGGACGTTTGGCGTGGTGGGCGAACGACCACCTGGTTTCTGAGCCCGGTGGACGTCGGGGGCGGATAAGGATACTTTCGAGCGCCGCTTTCACCCGGACCGGAGTATCCCATGACCGTCTCGCGTCGCTCGTTCATCACGTCCGTCGGCGTTAGCAGCGCCGGACTTTTCGCGCTGCCGAGTGTCACTTGGCGGGGACGCGAGAGCCTGTTTGCGCAGGGCGTGGGTCAGGCTCCCGCGAGTCGAAAGGCGGATCGTCTGCTGGCCGCAGCGCCCGGAATGGTCCGCATCGACAGCAACGAGAACCCCAATGGGCCGGGCGAGCATGTGTTCGAGGCAATTCGCCGACACCTTTCCGAATCGAATCGGTATCCGGTCAAGGCCGAAGACGACCTGGTGAACGCGATCGCGAAGAAGCACGGCGTGCAACCAGACAACGTCATCATCGGTTGTGGCAGCGGTGAGCTCCTCCGCGCTGCCGTGCAAGGATTTACCGCGGCCGGCCGCGGACTCGTTGTGCCCGAGCCGACATTCGAGGCTCCGGCGAATTTTGCGAAATTCATCGGCGTCCCTGTTTTTTCGCGGCCGGTGAACGCGACCCTCCATACCGACCTCGACGCCCTGTCCGACGCTGCGCGCGAGTCTCAGCCCGGGCTCATCTACTTCTGCAATCCCAACAATCCAACGGCGACCGTTCACAGTCACTTCGACGTGAGCACATTCATCGATCGCGTTGGCCAGCGCTCGCCGCAGACGACGATCCTCGTCGATGAAGCCTATCACGAGTACGTGGATGATCCGACGTACGCGACGGTGATTCCGTTGGCGCTCACCAATCCGCATGTGGTGGTTGCGCGCACCTTCTCGAAGGTGTTCGGCATGGCGGGGCTTCGCGTCGGGTATGCGATTGGACAACCAGCAACGTTGGCGAAGATGTCGTCGTGGCTGCTTGGTTCCAATGTCAGCCAGCTCTCATTGATTGCGGCTGCCTCCACGGTCGGCAACACGAACCACATCGCCATCGAGCAGAAGCGGAATCGCGAGACACGCGCCGCGACGACGGCGTTCTTCCAGAAGGCGGGATACAAGGTGCCGCAGTGCCAGGCCAACTTCATGATGCTGGACATTCACAAGGACGTGAAGGCCTTCAAGGCGGAGTGCATCAAGCACAAGGTCGCGATTGGACGCCAGTTTCCTGCGCTGCCCACCTACGCCCGCGTTTCACTGGGAACGATGGCCGAGATGCAGAAGGCCTTCGATGTGTTCAAGACCACACTCGCGTAGTATTGGCGCGCGGCCAGTCACGCGCGACGTGCAACATCACTGGGCATCGTGCGCGGGGGTGCCAGCCGGCGGATCGACGGCTGGCATCTTCTTTTACGCGACCGTTATCATCCTGAGCGGCGCAGCGAGTCCGTTGTCATCCTGAGCGAGCGCAGCGAGTCGAAGGATCTGCACCGGTCGGCTCAAATCGCGTTGGACCGTACTCCCTACTCTCGCTAACTTCCGAACGCTCGCCGCATCGCGGGCGTGACCTCATTACCGGAACTGCTTTCATGGCCAAGATCAAGGTGGCAAACCCGCTCGTCGAGATGGACGGCGACGAGATGACGCGCATCATCTGGAAGTTCATCAAGGACAAGCTCATCCTCCCCTATCTCGACATCGAGATCGACTACTACGATCTCGGCATCGAGCACCGCGACGCGACCAACGATCAGGTCACGATCGACGCGGCCAACGCGACCAAGAAATACGGCGCCGCCGTCAAGTGCGCGACGATCACGCCGGACGAGGAACGCGTGAAGGAATTCACGCTCAAGAAGATGTGGAAGAGCCCGAACGGCACCATCCGCAACATTCTTGGCGGCGTCATTTTCCGCGAGCCGATCATCATGTCGAACATCCCGCGGCTGGTGCCCGGATGGACGAAGCCGATCGTGGTGGGACGTCACGCGCACGGCGATCAGTACAAGGCGACGGACTTCAAGGTGAAAGGCGCCGGTACGGTAACCATGACGTACACCCCATCGGACGGCAGCGAGCCATTGCAGTTCGAGGTCGCGAAGTTCGGTGACGACGGCGGTGTGGCAATGGGCATGTACAACTTCAACGATTCCATTCGTGATTTCGCGCGGGCCAGCCTGACCTTTGGATTGCAGCGCAATTATCCGGTCTACCTGAGCACGAAGAACACGATTCTCAAGGCGTACGACGGCACCTTCAAGGACATCTTCGAGCAAGTCTTTCGCGATGAGTTCAAGGCGGACTTCGACGCGCGCGGGTTGACGTACGAGCATCGCCTCATCGACGACATGGTCGCGAGCGCGCTCAAGTGGGAAGGCGGGTATGTCTGGGCGTGCAAGAACTACGACGGCGACGTACAGTCCGACATCGTCGCGCAAGGCTTCGGCTCGCTCGGCCTCATGACCAGCGTGCTCCTGACGCCCGATGGCAAGACGATGGAAGCGGAAGCCGCGCATGGTACGGTGACGCGTCACTACCGCGAGCACCAGAAGGGCAACAAGACGTCGACAAATCCAATCGCGTCGATCTTCGCGTGGACACGCGGCCTCGCGCATCGTGGCAAGCTCGATGGCAATGACGCATTGATCGCGTTTGCCAACGCGCTCGAGAAAGTGTGCATCGAGGCGGTGGAGTCTGGCGAGATGACGAAAGATCTCGCGATTCTCATTGACCCGAAGGCGCCGTACCTGAACACGGAATCCTTCCTCGACGCCATCGACACGCGCCTGCAAGCAAAGATGGCGTGATCGGTTCCAGACAACGGTGGTTGGTCCTGCTGCCCGCGGCGTTCCTCGCCGCGGCGTCAGCATTTGCGCAGAATGTGCCGGAGCGCGAAACCGTCGGGCGCGCCGTTCGCGCGGAACGCGCGCCGCTGATCGATGGAAAGGGTGATGACGCGGTCTGGGCAAGCGCACCCGCCATGACGCAATTCCGCCAGTTCGATCCTGGCGAAGATGTGCCGACAGGATTTCGCACGGACGTGCGTGCCGCATTCGACAACAAGTTTCTCTACGTGCTCGTCCGGGCCTTCGACCCGTCGCCTGACAGCATTGCGCCGTTGCTGAGTCGTCGCGATGTAAAGACCGCGAGCGACCAGATCAAGATCATCATCGACGCGTACAAGGACCGGCGGACCGGCGTCGAGATGGCGGTGAATCCGGCCGGTGTAAAGCGCGACTACTCGATCTACTCGGATATCATCGAGGACGGAACGTGGGATGGCGTGTGGGACGTTGCCGTCAGCATCGACAGCCTTGGTTGGATCGCGGAGTTTGCGATCCCATTCAGCCAACTGCGCTTTGCCGACAACCCGCGCCCCGAGTTCGGCTTCGGCGTATGGCGTGACATTGCGCGACGCAATCAGCGCGACGCGTGGCCCGCATATCGCCCCTCCGCGCGCACGCTCATGGCGCAAATGGGCACACTCACCGGCATCGAGCGCATCGCGCCCGCGCGCAGGATCGAGCTGTTGCCGTATGCCGTCGCCAAGAGTGTGCCAAGTACGACCGTGGCGCCCTCGTCGAACAGCTCGCGCGTGACGGGTGGGTTGGACCTCAAGGCGGGGCTGAGCGCCAACGTCACGCTGGATGCAACGGTGAATCCGGACTTCGGGCAGGTCGAAGCCGATCCGGCCGTGCTGAACCTGTCTGCGTTCGAGATTCGCTTCGACGAACGACGACCGTTTTTCCAGGAGGGCGCAGGTTTGTACCGCTGCGGTGGGCCATGCGAGGGGATTTTCTACACTCGGCGCATCGGTCGCTCGCCGCAGCTGCGATCGTCCGTCGCCGACCCGACCTTCACCACGATCGGCGGTGCCGCGAAGCTCACCGGGCGCTTCGGAAACGGCATCGCGCTGGGTGTCGTGGATGCGGTTACCCAGCACACACGCGGCGTGAACGGATCGACGATCGAACCGCAGACGAACTATCTGGTGCTGCGCGGCGTCAGGGAATGGCGCGCGGGCCGGTCGCAGTTCGGCATGGAGCTCACGGACGTGCGCCGTTCACTCGACGCACCCAGCGCGGATTTTCTCCGCCGTTCGGCAACCACCGGGCTGGCGCAGGGCTATACGCGATTTGGCGCCGACAAATGGGAGCTCACGGCCTACGGCGGCGTCAATCACGTCGAGGGCAGTGCGAATGCCATCGCGCTCACGCAGCAAAGCAGTGTGCACTATTACCAGCGGCCCGATCACGAAGAGCGCTACGATCCAACGCGCACGACGCTCGGAGGTTGGGTGCTCGCGGGTGGCATCAAGCAGGTGGGAGGGCGCGTGCGCTACGAGAACAACCTGCGCTACGCCACGCCGGGCCTCGAGCTCAACGACCTCGGTTTCGTCACGCTCGTGAACGACGCCTCGTTTCGCCAGTCGCTCGACATCACGCAACTCACTCCGTCGTCGCTCTTTCGCTCCGCATTCTCCACCGGGAGCTTCGAGACACACTGGACGACTGGCGGCCTGCTGGCTTCGCAGTTGTTGTCGCTGCACACGAGCGCGTCACTGAACAACAACCTGGGTGGTGCCATCACCGCATCGCTCGGTGAAATTGGTGCCGTGCACTGCGTGAGTTGCGCGCGCGGCGGCCCGGCGCTCCGGCAATCACTGAAACAGGGAATTCGCTTCGATCTCGTGGGTGACCCGCGTCCGCCAATTGTTCCGAGCACGGCATTCCGCGTAGGCAGAAGCGACGGTGGGCGGTCGTGGTATCGCGGTGCGGACATTGGCATCGGCGCGCGCGTCGCGAGTCGTTTTTCCGCATCGCTGGCATCCAGTTTCGATCACGTGGTCAACGACCAACAGTGGGTCGCCAACTTCGGCGCCATTCGGAGCGACACGACGCATTACACCTTCGCGCGACTGTCGCAGGACATCCTGACGGTCACCGCCCGCGCAAACTGGACGGCGACGCCAACGCTCTCGCTCCAACTTTACGGACAGCCGTTCGTATCGAGCGGATCGTATTCGGGTTGGCGACAAATCGCATCACCGCGCGCCGCGGAGTACGACGATCGGTTTCGGCCGTACGGCAACGGCGCGACGCCATCTGGCTTCAACGTCAAGCAGTTCAACTCGAACGCCGTTGTGCGCTGGGAGTATCGGCCGGCAAGCGTGTTGTTCGTCGTCTGGCAACAGGGCCGCGCGCAGAACGCGTTGAATCCAGGGACCTTCGACGCCCGCCGCGACGTCGGCGACTTGTTCTCGGCTCGACCGGAGAACACCGTACTGGTCAAGCTCTCGTACTGGCTGAATCCCTGAGCTGTCATCCCGCAGGTGCGAAGCATCGGCAGTCATCCCGCAGGCGCGAATCCCTGAGCTGTCATCCCGCAGGCGCGAAGCGCATGTCGGGATCTACTGTGCCCGCGCTCGGAACAACGCACTGAGCACCGATGTAGATCCCGACACTCACTTCGTTCGTGCGGGATGACAGTTACAACCGCGGCCGAGTAACTCGCGGGACCTTGCCGCAGTTCGCAGGCCAATTCGCCGGCCACGTGCCCGGTGACCGGTCGCGCTTGATGAACTCCGGATCCTCCGACGCGAGGTACGCCATCATGGCCGCCAGCGTCGCGTTGTGCTTGAGATCATCCATCACAACCTTGTCGTACGTATCACGGTTCGTGTGCCAGGTGTAGCTGCCGTAGTTCCAGCCCACCGCACCCATTCCGAACGACGGTGTGCCGAAGCACGCGAACACCGCCCCATCGGTGCCTCCAGGATTGCCCGTCGGCACGTCGTTGAAGCTCCACGACACCACGTTCGCACTCATGCTATCCGTGTAAAAGCCTGGGAGCTGGTTGTACCATGACTTGAGGTGTCGCCCGATATCTGTGAGCCCCGACGACGAGAGCGACTGCACGCGACCCGTGCCGTTGTCCTGATTGAACAACGCCTGCAATCCCTTCATCACTTCAGGATGATCTTCCGTAAACGCGGTTGAGCCGTTGAGGCCCTGCTCTTCGCTCGCCCAGTGTCCCACGAGAATCGTGCGCTTGGGATGTGGATACGCGAGCTTCAGGATGCGCATCGCCTCCATCGCCATCATGGTTCCGGTGCCGTTGTCCGTCGCGCCTGACGAGCCGTCCCACGAATCGAAGTGCGCGGAGAGCATGACGTATTCATCGGGCTTCTCGGTGCCCTTGATCATCCCGATCGTGTTGAACGCGGGCTGTTCACCCAGCAACGACGCATCGAGGTCGAGCTTTACGACGGGCTTCTGGTTGTTCTCCGCAAGACGGAACAACAAGCCATAGTCCTCGCACTCGAGCGTGACAGCCGGGGCCACCTTGTTGTACGTCTCGAAGATTTCGATGGTGCCCCAACCGCCTGTACCCTGGGCTGCGCCTGCACCGCCACGACCACCACCGGCGACCGCCGCGCTCGCCGCCGGCCCGCCACCACGCGCACTCGCGCCGCCACCGGCCTGGCCACCACGCCCGCCGCCCGGCCCGCCACGACCACCTGCTCCGCCCGCTGCAGCGAATGGATCGGTAAAGCCGCTCAGCTTGTTGCGCGAAGAGATCATGCCCACGACGCCGGCCTTCTCGAGGCGCATGCCAAGTGTTCCGGTGCCCAGTGCGAGCGCGTACCCTGTTCCGCGGTAGAGCTTCGTACTGTCGGGGCGCAGCACACGCCGTCCGTCGGGAGTCGTCGTGGTATCGCCCATCACGGACCAGTCGCGCTGCATCAGCGCGATCGTCGTGTCCATGCGCGCAATCGACGCCGGCGTTCCAAAGCGAAGCCAATCTTCAGACGGGCGGCACGTTGGCCACGCGGGCGACAGCAGGACAATCTTCCCCTTCGCCTTTGGC
>JBDTMO010000129.1:0-10584 GCA_039934235.1 bacterium
GCGGCCGATCGCAAGAACGGTATCGTCATCGCGGACACGCATGATCCATTGCATCCCAAAGCGGTGAGCGAGTTCACCGAAGGCGTGACCGGCGGCGTGCACTCGGCGTTCGTGTACACGCAACCGAAGTTTGGCACGCACGTCTATCTCACGAATGATGCGACGGGCGTCATGCACGTGATCGACATCAACGATCCGTTGCACCCCAAACAGGTGGGCGAGTGGAAGACGCCGGGTTCCGACAATAGTGGGCGCTACATTCACGACATCGACATCCGCGACGGAATTCTGTACGGGTCGTGGTGGAACGACGGGCTCGTGATGCTCGACATTGGCAATGGCATGAAGGGCGGATCGCCGTCGCAGCCGAAGTTCATCTCGCAGTACAAGTACGACCTCGACAAGCTCTATCGCGAAGTGGAGCAGGTGAGTGGGCCTGGCTTTACGCGCGGTACGCATACCGCGTGGCGCTTCAAGGATTACGTCTTCATCGCGGATGAGGTCTATCGCAACGGACCAGTCGCTGGCGCAAAGGACGCGGCGGCATCGCGCATGTACGGCACGCTGCAGGTTGTCGACGTGAGCGACATCGAGCATCCGAAAGCCGTGGCGTCGTATACGCCGGAGTACGGTGGTGTGCACAACGTGTGGGTAGCCGGCGACACGCTCTACATCGGCGCGTACGACGGTGGCTTTCACGTATTCGATGTGTCAGGCGAGCTGCGTGGTGACCTGCGCGCGCAGGGTCGTGAAATCGGCCATCTCAACACGGCCGACATGCAGGGCAACACGAAGAACGCGGCGTTCACGTGGGGTGTGGTGGTCAATCCGAAGGACGGACTCGCGTACGTGAACGATTACAACAACGGGCTGTGGGTCGTGAAGGTCGAGCCGAAACCGGCGCCTGTTCCGTAATTCGTCGTCCTGAGCAAAGCGAAGGACCTGCACCTGCAGTTGCGCACTGCACCTGCAGGTTCTTCGCTTTGCTCATGGCGACGCGTCGCGCTACCTTCTGCGCGTGAATGACGACGACGCAATGATCTCCGACGCTTCACTGATCGATTCAGTGCCGCCTGTCGCGGCCGGCGAGGATCCCAGGGATCTCGGTTTCGGCTCCGTCGTGGGCGGCGCAAATGAGCGACGCCTCATCGAGCGTGACGGACGCTTCACCGCCCGGCGAGAAGGGTTCTCTCCCCTCTCCTATCTCAACGGCTATCACGCGATGCTCACGATGACGTGGCCGAGATTTCTCGGCATCGTCACGCTCGTGTATGTGGGGATGAACGCCGTGTTCGCCACGCTCTACCTGCTGTGCGGAACTGAGGCGCTCGGCGGACTGGGTGTCCAGCAGATGGGCGGACACTTTCTCCGCGCCTTTTTCTTCAGCGTCGAGACGTATGCCACCATCGGGTACGGCAACATCTTCCCGGCCAACGTGCTCGCGAATTGGCTGATGACGGTCGAGTCGATCATCAGCATTCTTGCTGTCGCGCTGCTCACCGGACTCGTGTTCGCGCGGTTCGCGAGGCCAACCGCTGCGCTGCTGTTCAGCAACGTCGCAGTGATCGCGCCGTATCAGGGCAAGACGGGCTTCATGTTCCGTATCACGAACGCGCGGAGCAATCAACTCATGGAGCTCGAGGCCAAGGTGCAGTTCACGCGCCTCGATGGAAAAGGGCGTCGCTACACGCAGCTCAAGCTCGAGCGCACCAAAGTCGTCTTCTTCCCGTTGAGCTGGACGATCGTGCACCCGATCGACGACTCGAGCCCGATGTTCGGATGGACGCACGACGACTACGTGCGCACCGATACGGAGTTCCTCATCCTCATCAGCGGCATCGACGAGACGTTTGCGCAAACTGTCCACGCGCGCTCGAGCTACAAGGCCGACGAGATTCTTGTCGCCCGGAAGTTCTCGAACATGTACAACCCAGTCGCGAAGGACGGCACGATCAGCATTGACGTGTCCAAGCTGAGCGACGTGGAAGACGCGCCGCTCGAAGGCGAGGACGACCTTCGCATGACGCAGACATTCCGTCACACCGGTCACTTCACCGGCTTTGCGGCGCCGCGCCCCGGCGACTCCAAGAAGAAGTAGCAGTGCCGTCGTCCTGAGCCGTGCTCAGGACGACAGATGCACCAGCCTACTTGTTCCGCGGGTCGGGGTTACGCGGATGGCCCACCGAGAACGGTTCGTGCTGCTCCGATTCCTGCTCGGGAGCATCACCGCGCTTCTCGACCTGCTCCTCGGCGAACCGCTCTTTTTCACGATCCAGAAGGCCGGATTTCTCGCGCTGCATGTCCTTGTCCGCGCCGCCCGACTCCGGCCGATCGCTCTGCATATTGTTGCTGGCTTTTCCGCCCATGGCTGACTCCGTCTCTGAGGTGATGGAGGAGTGAAAGGCAGAAAGCACGCCGCGCCGCAGGGTGGTGCCCTGCGACGCGGCGAGGAAACGTGGAGGCCCGGTGGGGAGGCGAACCACGTGTCATGGTACGCTCGATCAGGGGTCGATCGGGGGTGTATGGCCGACGGGATTCATGCCCATGCCCATGAATTCACCCTTCGCACTGATCACGATGCGCATCACCATCGGGTCTGGCGAGCCGCTGAACTTTGCGGTGCGCCAATACTGCCGGTTGCCGTTGCGCGTGATGAATTTCTCCTCGATCACTCGTTCTTCGCTGCCGGCGTCCAGAGCGATCTGGGCGGAGGCATCCTCGATGTTCCTGGCCGCTCCGGGCTCTCCGCGGCCCGCAGAATCCATGTGCGCGACGACGCTGTCGGCCTGTACCGTGTAGAGCCAACGAACAAACTTTCGACCGATCTCCATGGAGTCGCGCGGCAATTGCGCCGGCTTGGGTCGCGCAGCGGGAGCGGATGCCGGCTGTGCCTGCGCACGGCTGCTCGAGGCGACGACGAGCACCAGCAGCAGGATTTGGGCGTCGAGACGCATGTCGAAAGCCTTGGGAGAGGTGAAATCCCATACGAAGGGACCCCCGGGCGGGATTCACGGGTAGAGCGATACGTCTCCGGCCCTATATTCCCCTCCATGCGTCTGCTTCGATTCTTCGCGCCTCTCATGGGGATGGTGCTCGCTGCCGCCCCGGCGATGGCGCAACTGACTCCGCGCCCCAAGGCGCCGCCCCCAAAGACTACGCCCGCCACCAGGGAAGCGCCGGCCAAGCCCGCACCGGCAGCTCCAGTGGTCGAGACGCCCAAGTTCGCGTTTTTGCAGGGTGTGGCGACGGACAGTCTTCACAGCGAGCCATTGGTCGGCGCACTCGTCCAGGTGGAAGGCACCGGACGGATGGGCGCCACGGACTCCCTCGGCCGTTTTCTCGTCGACAGCATCAAGCCGGGACGCTACCGGCTACTCGTCGACCACCCACTGCTCGACACGCTCGGCATCAGCCTCGTGTCGGATACCATGACGTTCGAGCTGAACTCGATTACGCGCACGCAGATCGCCGTGCCGAGCGCGACATTTCTCGCGGCGTTGTATTGTCCGGCGGCGAAGCGCGCGTTGGGCCCAGGCGCGCTGGTTGGCCGAGTGCGCGAGCCGGATACGGAGGAGCCGGCGGAGGGCGCGCGCGTCTCCATCGTGTGGTACGATCCCGACCTGCCGGGAATGCCGGCCGGTCTCAAGTTGAAGAAGGTGCCGCGCTTGCGGGAGACGTTCGTCGCCGCGGATGGCACGTACAAACTCTGTGGAATGCCAACGACGTTTGAAGGCAAGCTGCAGGCGCAGCGCAAGGATGGTGGTGCGACCGCCGAAGTGACGGTGTCGCAGAGCGAAGATGTGCTGACGTTGCGGAGCATGAGCGTCGCGGCACTGCCAAAAATCGCCAAGGCAGACTCGGGGTCCGCGCCAAAGGAGCAGAAAGGCAGCGCCCGCGTGTTCGGGCGCGTGTTGAATGCAAGCGGAGCACCGGTCGTGGGAGCGCGCGTTGGGTTGATGGGGCTGAGTGCCGCAACGCTCACGCGCGCGAACGGTGACTTCGTACTCGACTCATTGCCGTCGGGAACGCAGGCCATCGTCGTTCGGCAACTCGGTTACGCCCCCACCGAGCAGGTGGTGGAACTGTCAGCGCGTGCCCCTGCGCGCGTGACGGTGAAGCTCGGAATTTTCGTTCCAACATTGACGGCGGTGGAAGTCGTGTCGGTGCGTGATCAGGGTTTACAGAAGGTTGGCTTCACCGATCGCAAACGCTCATCGGCTGGTGGCTACTTCATGGACCCGGATCAGATCGACAAGCGCCACGCGCAACTCTTTAGCGATTTGCTGCGCAGCATACCGGGCATTCGTGTTGTCACGCAGGGAAATCAGGCGATGCTGACGTCCACGCGGTCGTCCACGGGTGGTGGTGGCTGCGTCACGGTGTGGATCGATGGTTCGGAGTGGAAGCAGATGGATGCCGGTGATGTGGATACCTTCGTTCGTCCGGGAGAGGTTGCGGCGATCGAGGTTTACAATGGCACAGCGGTGCCGGCGCAGTTTACGACGATCGGGCAGAATTGCGCCGCCGTCGTTGCGTGGACGAAAATGCGAGTCGAAACCAGAAAGAAATGATCAGTCCGCACCCGATCGTTCACCACCCGTTCGATTTTTCCATCGGGCCACTCAAGCTCACGGGATTTGGGCTCGCGATGATGGCGGCCTTCGGGCTCGCGCACTGGGTCTCGCAACAGGTGCTCGTGCAGCGCGGCGATGATCCCGACATCATGCACGACGTCACCTTCGCAGCGCTGGTCGGAACAGTCGTGGGCGCGAAGGTCTACTTCGCGATCTTGCAGCACAGCTTCAGTGCGCTGTGGGGTCGCGCGGGAATGGTGTACTGGGGCGGATTCATTGGCGCCGTGCTGTTGTGCGCAGCGGTCATTCGTTGGCGGAAGCAATCCTTCCTTCGCATCGCGGACGGCGCGGCCGTTGGCATTGCGGCGGGCTACGCGATTGGACGCACCGGTTGCTGGGCGGTTGGCGACGACTACGGCCGTCTATGGGACGGGCCGTTTGCGGTCGCCTTTCCCGAGGGCCTTCCGCGCACTACTGCTGCCGTCATGAACTTCGAGTATCACGCGAATCTTCCTGCGTCGATTCCGCCCGATACGATCATGAGCGTGTTTCCGACACAGCTGCTGGAGGTTGTGCTCGGCCTCGTGATGTTCGGTATTCTTTGGCGTTACCGCCGGCATACGCACAGCGCTGGGTGGCTCTTTGGCATGTATTGCGTGCTCGCCGGCATCGAGCGTTTCATCGTCGAGTTCTTTCGCGCGAAAAGCGATATGGTCGGCCCGGTGACATCGGCGCAGCTCGTCGCGTTCGGCGTCACTGTCGTGGGTATCGTGTTGTTGGCGTGGCGTCGCGAGCAAGCCGCGTGATGTCATCCCGCAGTCGCGAAGCGGCTGTCGGGACCTACTTTCCGTGCGGCGCAATCTGCTTCGTGGCGGCACAACCCAGATCCCGACACTCGCTGACGCTCGTGCGGGATGACAACATTTTCGTCTGGACACATGACATCCACATTCCGCGCTCGGCCTGACGCTACCGAGTATCCCCAGTTTTACGCCGGCTATGTGTCGCGTGTGCCGGACGGCGACATCGTGACCGTGCTGCGCCAATCGAAAGAGGAGCTTGCGTCCGCGCTCGGCGAAATTCCCGAGTCCAAGGGCGAGTACCGCTATGCCGACGGCAAATGGACGGTGCGAACGCTCATTGGCCACATGATCGACGCCGAGCGGATCTTCGCGTATCGCGCGTTGCGGCTTGCGCGCGGTGATGCGACGCCGCTGCCGGGTTTCGAAGAGAATGACTATGCGATTACCGCAGGCTCGGATGCGCGCAGCGTGGCGGATCTCGTGTCGGAACTGCTGTTGGCGCGCGAGAGCACGACGCGGCTGTTTGAATCGCTACCCGATGAGGCCTGGGCTCGGCGGGGCATCGTGAACAACGGCGGCGTCAGCGTGCGGGCGCTGGGATACATCATGGCTGGACACGCGAAGCATCATCTCAATGTGCTCAAGGAGCGATACGGGTTGTAAACCGTGCCGCTGCTCGCGATATGACGAACAGAAAGGGCGGAAGCGCATGTGCGTTTCCGCCCTGCTGTCTTTCGTTGCGAAGTCCGCCTACTTGTCTTCGACGCAACACCCTCCGGCGCACGCCGCCCACATCGGATCGTCGTCCACTCCCTGAAACGCGAGGCCGAGCTTTACGGTCGAGTCCTGCTTTGCAGCGGCGTTGGCGCACGTCTTGAAATCCGCCTTGGCTCCCGCGACCCACGCGTGATCGCAGCTGCGGAACGTGCCCGATCCGGCCGACGCATGCTGTTTCGTCTTCTTGTCGAACATCTCGACCTGCCATTTCATGCCGCCCGCGGAATCCGGAAGGATGATCGAATAGTACTCGAGAGTCGGACCCGGTTTCAGGCCATACCGTGCCTCTTCAGCGTCGCCCTTGTTGATGGCGCGAATGTAAACCACGCCGAATTGCGGGATTGTGGTCGCAGAAATCGAGTCCTGGGTCGCGACGGCGTCGACCGTCACCTTCGTGCGTTTTGGATTTTTTGTTGCCCCGCAGCCGGGATCGTTCTTGCACTTGCGCTCGCGCTCCGAGCCGCCGGTGAACTGAAGCTTTCTCACAAAGTCCGCGAACTCGTCGCCGGTGTAAGAGGCAATGGGCTTCGTGAGCGCCCCGGGCATCACTCTCGGGGCTCCGGCGCGCGAGGCCGCGGGCGATCCGGCGACTTGCATGGCGGAGTCCTTACCTGGCGCATCCCCCTTTGAGCAGGCGAGTGCGACGAATGCAGCGAATGCGAGTGCGGCACTGGTGCAGCGACGGCGCTGGAACCGGTTCACGGATCCTCCTTAAGCAAGTGAAGATGGAGTGGCCACGACGTCGGGCCAGTACGGCGGGAACTAGTGCTAAGAGTGTTGTGCTGCGAGCGCCTTCATGCGCGCCATCGTTGGCGCGAGCGACGGATCGCTGTGCGCCCAGAGTGTGAGAACGCGCCCCGCCCAAAGCGCCGCTGTTCCGGCGTCACGTCGCTTTGCCGCGAGCTCGGCTCGGTACGCCATTGTACGACCCACTGATGCTGCCATACCTGGTTCGTAGACAATGTATGACGTAAGGGTTGGCAGCGCAGTAAGCGTAAGATCAAGTTGGCGGATCGCCGCAGAAGTATCGCCGAGCGCGGCACTTAGCCATGCCTCCGTGAAGGTCTGAT
Organism: bacterium; assembly: GCA_039934235.1. GTDB lineage: Bacteria > Gemmatimonadota > Gemmatimonadetes > Gemmatimonadales > Gemmatimonadaceae > AG11. The sequence continues at coordinate 7,225 of JBDTMO010000129.1, forward strand.
CGAGGGCCATTTCGCCGGGCCGCAACTGTCGACGTGAGTTCTGCACAGAGTCGAGTTGCATGCGCGCGCTGCGCGTGTCGCCGCGCGCATACGACTGTAAGGCAAGCACGAGTGGCGGCAATGGACCGTTCAGCTCGAGAATCACCTCGGATCCCGTACAGCCGACAGTAAATTGCGTGGGCCGCTGCAGCATACCCCTGCGCGCCTCGGCTCGTTGCGATGGAGCGACGTAGCTCTCCAGTAGCGAGGCGATCTTCGTGCGCAGCGTACGCACTGAATCATCGCACACGCCGAGCGCGGAGCGAAAGAAAAGCGCCGTACTCACGTCTTCGAGTAGCGGAACAGCGGGCGCACCCGTGAGCGTGACGCTCTGTCCACTGGCGCGTAAATACCCAATGGCCGCGTGCTCACGACCAAGGAGCGCGGCAATACCCGCGAGGTGCATCGCGCGCTCGCCGGTAGAAGACGGCGATGAACCGAGAATCGAATCACCGATGGCGGCAGTTCGCGCAAAATCGCCGAGCTTGAGGTGCAGGCGTACGTCCGTCGCGCCCAGTCGCGCACGTTGGACGGAGTCCTTGGCGAGCACCTTGGCACGATCTACGGCGCTGAGCGCGGAGTACCCGCCATTTGGTGTGCCGGTGATTTCATCGCGCATCTCGAGTACCCGAGCGAGCGACTCAAACACGTCTGCATTGTCGGGCAGGCGCTGTGTCAGTGTCGAGAGCACGCCGAGCAGGGCATCGCGGTTACGCTGAAGCGCCCGCTCATACGCGTGCGCATACTCTTCAACGGAGATGTTGCTCAACTGCGCAAAGGGCCGCGGCACGTATGCGATCGTATCGCCAGCGAGATCCGGAAAGCCAAAGTAGAGCGCGCTGTCGCTGTTCGCTCCACCACGATACGAGTTCGCCTGGATGACGAAGAGTTTGGCGATGGTACTGAACGGCAGTGCACAGAAGGACGAGGGCGCGATCTGCATCGCGCGTGCATAGGCGCGCTGTGCCGCCGCCATGCTCCCGCGGAACTGCCATCCGTCGCCCGCACGACCAGGAACGACGAGACGATCGAGGCCCTGACAATGTGCCAGGCCGAGCCACGCGACCACGTCAAGCGAGTCGCGATCACGAATGCTGCTGTACGCAACGCACGCCTCGCCAAAGTGCCCGTTCTGTACCGCTTGCAGCGCGTCAACCAGTGCGCTCTCGCGAACGCTCAGTGACGCACGATTCCGCACCGCGGTACTGAGATGCGGCCCCCACCGGCCCGCTGGTTCGGCACGCCACAGTTGCAACTGCGCGAGCCACAGCTGTGCGTGCGCATAATCGGGATCCGCCGCTACCGCTCGCTCATACGCCTCGATTGCGACCGGAACGCGCCACGTGGCCAGTGCGCGCTGCCCCTCCTGATACGCCCGCCACGCTGCAAGCGATCGCGTACCCACGTCGCCAGCACGCGAGAGATTCGACATGCCGTCGAGGCGCAGCAAATCGGCCGCGAGCGTGCGAAGGGCAGCAGGATCTGCCGACGGAAGATCGCGCGGCCCCGAGAGCGTGATCTCACGAAGCAGCGATCCACCAATCGCGTCATACAGAGATGCACGCACGTGCATGGAGTCGCGCGTCACGCGCACGCGGCCCCACACGAGCTTGCCGGCGTGCGCGCGTCTCGCCGCGACCAACTTTCCGTTAAGGGACGAGTCCGGCGAACGATTCATCGCGTCGACCACACTCATCTCGCTCGCGAGCTTGAGTCCGTTCCACTCACGCATCGCCGCGTACACCGCTTGCGCGACAGGCTCCTGATCGTCGCCGGCTTGACGCGCGCCCGAATACACAAAGGGCATGACGGCGTATTGCGCCGTGTCCACTCGCCCCGTCAGCACATCGATCTGGTCGCGCCCCTGTGGTGTCGATGCGGCAATGCCCACCGTCAGCAGCGCGACGCCGGCCGCCCACAACCAGGGACTCTTCGTCACCGGACGACGCACATGCCGAGCGGTCAGCGTCTCCCCGGAGTGGCCGATGGCGGCAGACAGTGCCGCGCTGAATGCGCGCGCGTCGTCGAAACGATCGTCGGGCGACATGGCCAGCGCTCGCGCGATCACGGACTCGATTGGCGCCGGCACGTCGTGACGATACTCGCGCAGTAGCGGCGCGGTCTTCGTGATGCGCTGCGTGAGCAGCTGCTGCGGCGTCTCACCCACGAATGGCGGAACACCGGCAATCGCCTCGTACAGCACACACGCCAGGGAGTACACATCGCTGCGCCCGTCGAACGCGCGGTCGCGCGCCTGCTCCGGGCTCATGTATGCGGGCGTGCCGGTGATCGTCCCTTGCTGCGTAATCTTCTCGTGCGCGCGGTTGATCGCGCGCGCAATGCCGAAGTCCGCGAGCACCGCGTGCCCGCCGGAAAAAAGGATGTTCTCTGGCTTGATGTCGCGGTGCACCACGCCACGCTCATGCGCATAGGCCAGCGCGCCAGCAACCTCTCGTCCAATGCGCACCGCTTCTTCCACCGAGAGCCGGCTATCCGCGCCAAGGCGCGCCCGCATCGAGTCGCCCTCCACGTACGGCATCACGTAGTAGAGCTGGTCGTGCGCCTCCCCTGAGTCGTGGATGGGGAGAATGTGCGGATGCTGCAGGCTCGCGGTGAGCTTGATCTCGCGGAGGAAACGCTGCGCGCCAAGTGCGTGCGAGAGCTCGGGATGCAGCACCTTGATGGCGACCAGGCGCTCGTGCCGGACGTCGTGTGCCAGGTAAACCGTCGCCGCACCCCCACGACCAATTTCTCGCTTCAGGACATAGCGTCCGGCGAGGGTCTCATGGAGAAGTGAGGAAATATCAAGCACGGCTTACCGGTCGGCGTCGATGAGCGCTAAACTAACTCTGCCGGCGTCGGCTAAGCCATAGTCCGGCCCTATGAGAATGACGACCGTCTGCCCCCCTCGCCACCGATATGACCAGCGCGTCTTCCCCCGCTCCGGAATTCAGCCTTCGGCCAGCCACGGTTGGTGACGTTCCGACGATTCTTCGATGCATTCAGGGGCTCGCGGAGTACGAGCACCTGGCGCACGAGTGCGAGGCGACGGAAGCGCTGCTCCACGAAAGCCTGTTCGGCCCCTCGCCCTCCGCCGAAGTGACGCTTGCGTTCGCTGGTGATGCCCCAGCCGGCTTCACACTGTCGTTCCGCAGCTATTCAACTTTTCTGGCACGCCCGGGTATCTACCTCGAAGACCTGTTCGTCTTTCCGGAGTTTCGCGGCCGAGGCCTGGGGCGCCAGTTGCTTGCAGCACTGGCGCGAGAGGTGGTCGAGCGGGGCTACGGCCGGCTGGAGTGGGCGGTGCTGGACTGGAACTCG
>JBDTMO010000130.1:0-10537 GCA_039934235.1 bacterium
GCGACGACGAGAAGCTGGCGAGTCCGTCGTTCGAGACGCACCAGGCGGGGCTGGCAGTGGGGAGCACGGGCGTGGTGACGGACCTGAGTGCGACGGGGCTGGTGGCGGCGACGGTGTCGTACACGGCGCTGGTGCTGGACGGGCCGGGGGTGCCAGTGGCGGTGGCGGTGCCGCACGACCTGCCGGCCACGCAGCTGGTGCAGCACGTGGCGACGAGCGCCGCAGCACGCGCGCCGGTGCGGCAGGTGGGGCGCGCACGGTTTGGCACGGGCGCGGCGCCGGCGGTGCGCGTCACGCCCCCGCGGTGGACGATTGCGCCACTGGCCGCCAGCGCCACGGCCCCGCAGGTGCCGTTCGCGGCATTAGCCGCCGCGGCGCCACTGACGTGGAGCGAGCAGCGTGCCGCGCTACGAGCGCTCAACCAGGACAGCCTGCAATGGCAACTCGTGCCCGATTACGAGCTCTCGTCCTGACGACGTACACAACGACAATCACATGCCGACTACTGCTGCAACTCTGAGCTTCGTTCCGTGGGTGCGCGAAGGCGTCGCCACCGCGATCGTGGCACCCGACACACTCGGCGCCGCGCAAAATGCGGTGGTCGACATTTCCGTCGCGCTCTCTGTGAATGGATCGAGCGCGGGCATTCCCGCTGTCCCTATCCGGCTGCGAGGACCCGCCGACGTCGTGGGAATCGATGCGCATCAGGTGATTCGCGTTTACCCGCAACCCGGTACCGTCGACGTCGAGCCCACGTATTTCCCGTGCATCGAGTTCGACCGGCCGGACTACCCGTGGATGTTCTCGCCCACGAGCGCGGATGCGACGTCGAAGCTGCGGCCGTGGATGTGCCTCATCGTCGTTCAGAAACAACCAGGCGTGACGATCGCCAAGTCGCCGGACATGCCGCTTCCCACGCTGCAAATCGCCTCACCGGCGAAGCCCTTCAAGGAGCTTCCCGATCTCGCGGATTGCTGGGCGTGGGCGCATGCGCAGGCAGCGGCGGGCGACAGCCAACCCAACACCGTGCAGCTGGCGCTCGACGGACCACCTGAAGCGTCGCTCTCCCGCCTCATCGCGCCGCGCGTGCTCGCGGCGGACACCGACTACATCGCGTGCGTCGTCCCCACGTACGAAGTGGGCAGAAAGACGGGGCTCGGCATCGCGGTCTTAGACAAGGACTTGCTGGTGGCCACTGCGCCGAGTCCGTTGGCGTTCGCGTGGAAGACGACACAGGCCAGCGCCCAGCTTCCGGTCTATTATCAGTGGGAGTTCCGCACTGGCGCGAGCGGCGATTTCCAGACGCTGGCGAGCAAGCTCAGACCAGAGCCGACGTCCGCGACACTCGGTCGTAAAGCGGTCGACATCAGCCAGCCCGGCTTTCAGCCGCAGCCGCCCGCGCCGCCAATTGCGTCCACCGCACAGCTGAACGTAGAAGGCGCGCTGCAGCCGGCAGGTCGGGGAAATGTGGCCGAGCCGTGGGATCCGGCGATTGCGCTGCCGTTCCAGCAGGAGCTCGCGAACATCGTGAATGCGCCGGCGACGAGCGCCATCCTTACGCCAGGTGGCGATCCGTTACTCGCGCCGCCGCTGTATGGAACGTGGCACGCGCACCTGGACAAGGCGACGGTGGGCGGCACGAACTGGTTCGACCAGCTGAACCTCGATCCGCGCCTCCGCACGGTGGCTGCCTACGGAACGCGCGTGGTGCAGGAGCATCAGGAAGCGTTGATGGCGTCTGCGTGGGAGCAGGCGGCGGAGATGGAGCAGGGCAATCAGCGCATGCGGCAGATCCAACTGAGTCTCGTCGTCAACGAGAGCATCTTCGCACGACACATCAACACACTGAGCGACGAGGCCACGCTCCGCATCGCGGCGCCTGCATTCCCTCGGCTGCGTGCCGGCGCGGACAACATGGTGTCGTTGATGACCGGCGCGACACTTCCACTGCCGGCCGTCGGGGCGGCAATGCGTCGCATTGGCCGTCAGCGCGGACCCCTGACGCGCCGCATGGCGGCACAGGGCAGTTACTTACGCGTGCCGGGTAACAGCTGGGTCGCGCAGCTCAGCTTCGGCATGATGCAGCCGCCGTCGCCACATGGACTCGACTGGGCCTACGCCAGCGTGATTACCGGGCCGCTCGGCCTTCGCGACTTTACGCGCACCACTCCGGCAGACGTCGTCGCCGAGCCGAAGAAGCCATTCTGGGTTTATCCAGAGGGACAGCTGCCGGCAGCGTGGCCGTTCCCGACGTTTGACAATCCGGCGTGGCCGTTCGACGACACATCGGCCGCCGATTTCCGCCGCGCGGCGCTCGACCACCAGACAGCGATCGATCCGTCGCGATCGACCCGAGGGCGCGGTCGCCACCACGTGTCGCCCGCAACGACGCAGCAGATCAAGGATCTCATCCAGCCGCGCCCCGCATTTCAGGCGCTCGGCGCGGCGACCCTGTCGCTCGGAACTGCGGCGACGCCGTCTGTTCCCCTCGGCGGTACGGCGCTGGGCGTCGAGACAGTGATGGTGGCGCCATCATTCCCGCAGCCGATGTACGAGCCGCTGCGCGACATCTCGCAGGAGTTGCTGTTGCCCGGCCTCGAAGGGGTCCCGCCAGACCGCATCATGGGTCTCGAAACCAACCGGCGCTTCGTGGAAGCGTTCATGGTCGGGCTCAACTTCGAGATGGGTCGCGAGTTGCTGTGGCGTGGATTTCCAACCGACCAACGCGGCACCTACTTCGCGCAATTCTGGTCCGTGGCAGGGTCCACGATGCCGCGGCCCGACATCACGCCCATCAGTGGGTGGGGCACGTCGCGAGCGCTTGGCGACGCGCAGGGCGCGCCGGCACGCGAGCAGTTCGTGATGCTCATGCGAAGTGCGCTGTTGCGGCGTTATCCAGACGCGGTGGTCTGTCTTACGCCCGCGATCCTCGGTAGCAACAACGTTCGCATGCCCGATCCAAACGACGCGTCAGAGCTCTTTCCTGTCTTTTCTGGGTCGATGAAGCCGGACGTCAGCTTCTTCGGATTCGACATCTCCTCCGCGAATGCACTCACCGGCGGTAATGGGCAAGGGTACTACGTCGTAATCCAGGAGCATCCCACCGCGCCGCGCTTCGGGCTGAGCGTATCGGTGCCGGCGACGACCGTTTACGTCAACGCGAACGCGGCGCTCCCGGCTGGACTTCCCGTGCCGCCTGGATTGGCCTGGGGCTCCAACGCCGCGCAAACCGCTGGCATCGTGCGTCGTCCGCCGATTCGCCTCGCGATCCACACGTCACTTCTCATTGCGTAGAGCAAACGGCCGGATACCACACAATGACCAGCCCATTCTTCAAGAGCAACCTCACGCTTCCGAGTCCGGTCGCCGATTCCGCTCCTCAGCAACTCTGTGCGAGCGACCGGCCGCTGGTGCTGCTGCCAGTTCGCCTCGAAACACGCTTCTTCCCGCTGGCCGGCGTCCCGACCGAACTGCGCGTGCGTGTCTATCCCGACAAGATCCACCTCGACTCGCATGAGACAGATCTAAGACCGTCGGAATTGCGGGGCGGTCAGCAGTATTGGCAGGCGGACTGGAATGCGGGCAGCAACGCAGACGCACGCGCAACCGCGTGGCGCCACCTCGCCGACAACTACGGGCCGGCGCGCGCTGCATTCGTCGCTCGATCGCTCACGCCGACCAATCCGCAGGGGCGCACGGCAACGCCTCCCGCGCCTCCAGTGTTTCCAGTCGTGAACGTCGCGACTGTCGACGAGGCGTGGCGCAATCCGCCACATGCGCGATTGTTGCCGGATCGATGGATCGCGGTGCTGCACTCCGGCACCGCTGCGCCAACCAAGGTCACGGGAAAGGACATCCCCCGGCCTTTACCCGTGGGTCCCAATCCGTCGCTCGACGACTCGGACATCCGCAACGACGCGGCGGTGGGAGCAGGGACGAAGTTGGCCACCGATCCGGGCATGAACTGGATGATCGACTTTACAGAGGCGGAAAATGTCGGCATGGCGCTGCGCATTCCCGTCACGCCCGCGATGCTCGCGGCGGGACTCGACAGTCTCTTCGTGTTCGGCGTGTCGAAGTCTCTCGATTCCACGACGACCGCCACGCAGCTCGCCGATCTGTTCGACGCGCATCATTACACCGACGGCCTCGAGTTCCTGCGCTTCGGCACGCCGACCAACAACACCGACGACCGGCGCGTTGCAGAGAGCCTCGACGACGAAACGCATCAACGCAGTTTCGGCCTCGAGGTCATCGCCGATCCATCCACGCTGGACAGCGAATCCAACGCGACGCGTGTCGCCAGCGCATTTGGAATCACCCCTCAACGCGCGCCGTCGCTGTTCGGACACCTCGCGCTTGCGAACGATCAGCACGACCTCCACATGCGCAGCATGAACAACGCGCTGTGGCCGGTGGGATGGGGCTACTTCCTCAGCAACATCCTCGGCCCCGAGACGGCTGGTCTCACACCAACAATCATCGATTGGGCGCGCACTCACTTCGTGAACTCGGTGCGCAGTGGCGGCCCATTTCCCACGTTGCGTGCGGGCCGACAGCCGTACGGACTCCTTCCTGTTACGTCGCTCGACCTGTGGAAGCCGAAAGTCGGAGACGAAACGCTCCTGGCGAACGACACGTGGCTGCAGGCGTTTCTCATCAAGATTCGTGAGAGCATCTGGCGTCAGGCACTCCCGTCCGTGGCGCGGTTGGGAAGTCGCGGCGCGTCGCAGGGAATCGTGCCCGAGGCGGACGCAGACCTCAGCGATGTGATGGGCGTCGATGCGCTTTCGAGTAGCTACCGCACGCAGTCACTCTACGGTCCGCACTATCAGGCGCACCTTCGCGCGTTCTTCAACGAAGACCTCACTGCGAAGGGATACTTTCCCGCGCTCGACGCAATCTCCGTCAAGGGACTTCAGGCCGCGGGGCTGAATATCACTCCGCGGCTCAAGCGCGCCACATACGCCGGGATGACGTACCAGGTGAGTGCGCCGCTCGTGCAGGCAGGCGAAGTCTCCCCATGGAAGCCGCTCGAACCGGACTACATCGGCGCGTTGCTCGGCCACACGAAGATCAGTGACATCATCGCGGAAATGGCTCCGTCGCCGACCGCGGGCGCGTCACCGAGCCTGCTGCAAACTCTGCTAAGGCATTCGCTGCTGCGAGAGATCTCTGACACGATCTCGCGCATTGCCGCGACGAGTGGGAATCCGCCCACGGTGAATGGGCCGAGCCTCGCGGTTCTCCAGCGCGACGCAGAGCTCATCGACCTGGTGCGCGATCCGGCGGACCCCAACGGCCTCACCGTGGTCGTGACGCAGACGTGGAAGCGTCTGCTCACGCGCATGGTACCGGCCGTTACGGGTTCGCAGAACATCCAGAACTTTCTCGAGACACTCCCGGACTACACTGCGTCAGCAGTCGCCACGCTCGGCGCCACGCGCGGAAGCATGGCGCACCTTCAAGGTCTCGACAGCGAGCTACTTCAGCATCTCATGCAGGGCACACTCGATCTCTCGGCGCACCGTCTCGATGCGTGGATGACATCGTTTGCCACGAAGCGGCTCGCGGCGATGACCGGGAACGCGCAGCAGGGCGCCTACGTCGGAGGATACGGCTGGGTCGAGAACCTCGTCCCACTACAAGGCGTTGCGGTAACGCCACCGGCCGGCGAGACAGGACAGATGTTCACGCTGCCTAACGACACGGGGTTCATTCATGCGCCGTCGACGACGCATGCATCGGCGGCTGCGCTGCTGCGGAACGCGCATCTTGGTGCTGCGAACGTTGCGCTGCCGAACAGCCCATTCGCCATCGACCTCTCGTCGCGACGAGTGCGTGAGGCGTCGAACCTGCTCGACGGCGTGCGCGAGGGTCAGCCACTGGGCGCATTGCTCGGATATCGCATGGAGCGAAGCCTGCACGATCGAGGATTGGATCAGTTCATCGCGCCGCTTCGTGAGCTTGCGCCAATTGCGCCGAGCACGCTGCCCATCAACGGTGCGCCGACGCAGACGATTGCAGCCAACAACGTGGTGGACGGACAACTTCTCTATCGCCGGTGGATCGACGAGCAGAGTGTGGTGACCACGCGGTTGGCTCAGGTGAGTACCGTAGCGGCCGACGTCGCCGCTGTAAAAGCGGAACTCGATCTACTGGGCGAGGCGATCGACGGTGTAAGCGATGCGCTCGTCGCTGAAGCGGCATATCAGATGTCGCGTGGAAATACCTCGCGCATCGCAAGTACACTGGCGGCGATCTCGAAGGGCGATGCGCCTCCGCCCGAGCTCGAAGTCGCACGCATGCCGCGCACCGGAACGGCGCTGACGCACCGTGTGCTTTCGTTGTTCGGTGGCGTCTTGAAGCCCACCGCCGGCTGGGCTCCACTGTCGGCCGCTCAGGTTCGCTCCTTTTTCGAGCCCAACCTCGCTGCATGGGTATCACAGCTGCTCGGCGATGCAAGCAAGGTACGCTGCACCGTGGAGCGGCTGGACGATGCAACCGGTGCCGTGCTCGAGACGCGCGCCTTCCCCCTGAGCGCCGTGCAATTCGGGCCGCTCGATTTCGTCTACGCCGTTGAGGAAGGGAGCACCACGCAAACGCCCTCGACGCTGACGGAAGCGGAGCAGTTGGTCCTCTACTACTCCAGGCACACGACAGGTGGCTTCAACGAGGCGGCGACGCTACGACTGCAGCACGCGCGTCCGAGTGATCTCGCTGCTGGTGAAGTGACGCTCTTCGACCTGCTCGAGCAGGCTCGCGCGATCCGGAGGCTTTTCGCCGGCGTGCGCGCACTCGACCCGGAAGATCTCAATCCACCGGAACGCACGGCAACCGGCGCCCTGGATCTCGTTGAGCTCGAGACCCGGCTCATTCGCGCCGAGGCCACGTTGCTCTCCTCCAACAATCAGCTTGCCGGGGACGTCGCCAGGGCCGGCACGACGTGTGACACCATACGCATTAGCATTTTGCGGCTCGGCCAACTTGGCATCGCACCGGCAGTGCCAATCATCGCCAGCGGCGAGAGTCCCGCGGCCTTTGCGGCGCTTCAGCGGCAGGGCAGGACAATGCTGAAGATCAGCGCGCAGCGAATGGCAAAGGGCGCCGAGTTACGCACACATCCAGTGGCGACGAGTCCCACCGCGCGTCGCGATCAATTGCTCGAACGCTTCCACACGGTCTTCGGCGCGTCGTACCTGGTGTTGACGTATTTCACGCTCGACGCACCAACAACCACCGAGTTGAAGAACGGGATTGCTGCGAGTACACAGACGCAGGGTGGTGACGCGCTGGCGGCAAATACCTGGTTCGCGCGCAGTGCACGTGTTCGCGCAGCGGTCGCGCGGATGGGGGGATGTCTGAGAACCGCTGAAATTCTTAACACCGGAGCGCGGCTGGATCTCAAGGTCGCGCAGCTGCCCTTCTTAGCCGGAGAACGGTGGGTAGGCCTGCCGCCACTGGCGAATACTACCATCCCCAATTCCAAGCTGTCGCTCGTGCTCCATACCCTCGGTACCATCACCGCCGGCGCACGGCTTTACGGGCTCGTGGTGGATGAGTGGACCGAAGTCATTCCGAACGTGAAGGAAACGACGGCGCTCACGTTCCAGTACAACCCGCCGGACGCCTCTGCGCCGCAGAGTGTGTTGCTCGCTGTGCCGCCGATTCCCGAGAACGATTGGACCGTGGAGTCGCTGCACCGCGTCCTGATGGAGACGCTCGACATGGCGAAGCTGCGCGCCGTGGATCCCGACCTGCTCGGTGCCGTCTACCATTATCTGCCCGGGCTCTATCTCGCATTCAACGCAAAGGACGACACGGTGTCGACGAACTTTGTGCCACTGACGTCCTGAGCCAACGCTCGCGGAGATCGTAATGCAATACTCAGTCGGTATTACCTCGCCGCCCAGCGGCAGTGTGCCATATCAGGGGCAGATCACCGTCACTGGCGTCTACGGGACCTTCCTGCCATTCGGCGGAAAAATCACGAAGCTGTTCCTCGATGTCGATTTCGGGCCGGGTGGAACCTCGACGCGCATAACCCTCGCTTCAAATCCGGGAGGGAGTTCCGGCACGTGGCAGGTGACCGGGAATCCAGGTCCCAACATGCGTGGCACGCAGAGCTTCAACATCATCGCCAGCCTCTCCGGAACGTACGATCAGCCGGCGGATGATGCCTTCAACATTCCGCTCGACCCGGAATCCGCCGGCGTAACGATGACGGTGATCGACAAGCTGCCGCCATCGATTGCCGCCAATGGTTTCGTGAATGGACAGGCGCAGGTCACGTCGCCGACGTTCCCCTTGGCATACACGCTCTCCGGTACGACGTCAGACCCGGATTCGAATGTCATCATGGTGCGTGTTGGACTCGACAGCGCCAACCTCCAGCTCGCGAACAATCCCGCCGGTGATTGGTCGCATTGGTCGCTGCCCTTCTCCCTCACAGCGGGGCTGCACAGCTTCGTGCTCCAGGTGCTGGATGCCGGCGGGCACTTCACGCAACAGGTGGTGTTCCTGGCAGTGAGTCCGCCAGCCGTAAACCCGCCTCCCATTCCGACGGCATCGATCACGACCTGGACTCGGCTCGAGCCGCACGCGAACACCGCGGACATTGGGACGAGCTCGATGGCACGCGTGTTTGATCCGTTGTGGATGCTCACGCGACAATGGCAGGTGGGTGAATTCCAGGCTGAGGATGCAGGATCGCCGGTGCAGTCGCGCGTGCGCGCGACGAGTGCGACGCTCACACGCTGCTATCTCGGAGAGTTGCCGGCCACGCCCATTCCGCCCGCACCGCATTACGATCCGGCGACCATGCCGCTCGAGGTGCTCGTCGAACGGCGGCCCACGCGGTCGACACAGGCAACGGACCCGCGCATGCTACCGCTCGAAGTGGAAGCAGCGCTGCACTTTCTCCGCATGCTTGAAGTGCAGGTGTTGACGCAGTATCGCGCCGCGTTCCTCACGAAGTTTGCGTTACAGCTACCCGCGGCTTCAGTGCTTGCAGCAGCGGATGACTCGACGCGGCGGTTCGTGCAGTCGATGGTAGGACGCGCGCCCGATGCGCGGCTGCTCGTTGCGTCGTTCAGGTCCGGAGGAGTTTCGGCCGTGACGATCGATCCGGCGCTCCAGGTTGCCCCGGCCGATCTCACCAAGGTGCAGCAGACCGCGCAAGCATGGCTCACCTGGTACGACGCCGTGATCAGCGAACTACCCACTCCTGCCTCTGATCCGTGGAATCCGGCACGGTTGGAGTATGCCGTCTCCGTCGGCACGCGGTTGTCCGCTGCACCCGCCGATGAGGTGGCGCTGTCGGCCAGCGAGTTCGACGATGGTCGCCTGGACTGGAGCAACTTCGACCTCAATGCACAGGCCAACCTCGGCACCGCGGGCGACACGCCATTCGTCTCGCTGGCCGAAACGACCATTCCTTCGCCGGTGACTTTTCGCGGCGCGCCGGCAACGCGGTTCTGGGAGATGGAGGACGCACGTGTTGCGTATGGCCTCATGTCCGCGGGCCCGACAGACCTCGCGCACCTGATGATGATCGAATATGCCAGCACCTACGGAAACGACTGGTACGTCGTTCCGCTGACGATTCCCGTCGGCTCCGTAACGCGCGTTGACTCCCTTGTCGTGACCGACACCTTCGGCGTGCAGAGTCTGTTGCGTCCCATTGGCGATAGCCAGTTGCCGACACCGTACTGGTCGATGTGGCAGCCCGCGCTGCTTCAACGTCCAGCTGCGCCGGCAAACCCGTTTGCGGCGAACCGGTTCTTCCTTCCGCCGGCGCTTGGCCACGTCATCGAAGGCGGAGCCGTTGAGGACGTGTTGTTCATGCGCGACGAGGTTGCGAATCTCGCGTGGGCCATCGAGCGGCAGCTCGAGAGTCCGATCGAGCAGGGAATCATGCAGCAGTCGAGCGCCCGCGTCGCAGCGCCGCTAACGTCGAGCGGTTTGCCGAGGTACCTCTTGTCGTCGACCGTGCCGGACAACTGGATTCCGCTATTGCCCGTACAGGTGCCGGCTGGCTCGGGGAAGGTGCGTCTCAGGCGCGGCGCCGTCCTGCAGCCCGACGGCACCTCCATCGTCCACTCGGCTAAGAGCCAGCTACTCACCGGCGCGCCGGGCCTCGCACTCTTCGACGAAGAGGTGCCGCGAGAGGGAGTGCATCTAACGCGATCGCGGCGAATGACCCGGTGGCTCGACGGCTCGACGTGGGTGTGGACGGCGTTCCAGCGCGGTGTCGGTCGCGGCGAAGGCTCGAGCGGTTTGCAGTTCGACCAACTCCTGCCGGGAACGGCCACCTCAACGTCACTCGCGCCACCGCCACCGCTGCCCACGGTCACCGTAGCTGTGTCGCCTGCGTCGCCACTGGCAATCGACGGGTCATCGTCCGCGTACACGGTTGCGATTACCAATGCAGGGCCAAATCTCGCGAACGTCGCGCTTCAGCCGTGGGTCACACAGGGCGCCGTGCGGCGTGCTGCGAACGCGACGCCGGTTCAGTGCGGTGCCGCACCGGGTGTGT
>JBDTMO010000131.1:0-10502 GCA_039934235.1 bacterium
CTTCCTGAAGGCTGAACAGCGTGATGTCCGGCGCGTCCTTCTGCGTGAACTCCCAGACGGTTTCGCCACGCCGGTTTACCTCGCGCACGATTCCCTTTCCGGTGGTGAACAACGTGTTCCCGTTCTCCAGGCGCACTGCACCCCATGGCGACTGCACGATGAGCGACCACACCTCCTTGCCACTCCAGTCGTACTCGGCAATGCGATTCATGTCGAGATGTGTGACGAGCAGATTGCCGTCGGGCGTAAGGCGCGCGCGGCGGAAGTGCCCATGCGTGCTGGCGGGCCGCGCAGTCGGGAGGACGACCTCTCGTTCGGTCTTGCCCGTCGCGTAGTTCACGATCATGGCCCTGGCCGGACTTCCGTTCTGCACCATGAGCAGGCGGTCGAGACCGATCGGCTGTGCCACGTGAACTTCGAAGCCAGGCGGTGCGTCGTAGTTCCAGATCAGCTTCTTGTCCGGCGTGACCACGCCGGCTCCGGCCTTGCGCGCGAAGACGACGTTGCCGTTGGAGAGGAGCGTGGCATCGCTGTACTCCTGAATCTGGTTTGCGTCGTCCTTCAGCTTGATCGAGTATGACCACACGACCTTGCCATCGCGCACGATGAACATCTTCTGGTCCGGGTAGCGATAGTCCCATTCGCCGGCGTAGAAGAAGGGATGCTGCGCGAGGCCCTTGCCCGGGAGTATTTCCGGCGCGGCCGGCGGCGGAACGTTGGGCGCCACTTGCGCTGCGGCCGTCGAGCCGGCCGCCAGCGCTCCCATCGCGAGAGCGGTTCGAAGAATATCGAGACGAGACATGATGGTTATTTGGCCGAAAATTTGATCCGGAACGCTGAGCCGTGTTTCGTCGAAAGGCGTGCCGTCAGCTTGATTACGACGCCATCCGCATGCTGGAGCCAGCCGAGCTTCTGCGCGCCGAGCACGCTGGTGCCGGGCGGCGAGCTTCAGCCCCGCGTGAGGCCTTGCCCGGAAATCTCGAACGTGTACACATAGTCGCCGCGTCTCCGCTGCGGCAGCGTGATCTCGAGGCCTTGCGGGGTGCGCGTGTATTCGAGCGCGCCTGGTGCGCCCACCAATTCCACACGCTCCACCTGACCGGGCGCGTAAGAGGAGCCGGCCGAGAGTGACTTGATCGTCAACTTGCCGCCGTCCGGCCACGCAAGCGCGAATGCGTACACCTTGCCGGCCTTCTGGACGAAGCGAATGTCCTCCGCGGTGTACGGCCGGTTGCGGCCCTCATTGAATCCCTGTTCCCGCAGCGGCGCCTGCCCCTGTGTGGAGGGACCTTCGCCGTACACCGCCCACGGACGGCTGCCGTAGATCGCGCCGCCATTCGTGCGCATCCATCCCCCGAAGTCGGCGACGAACGCGAGCTCGTCGTCGTCCGGTGTGCCCGACCCCGGCAGTGGGACGTTGAGCATGAGATTGCCGTTCTTGCTCACGATGTCCACCAGCATCTGCGCGACCATCGCTGGTGTCTTGTAGCCGTGGCGCGCGAGCAGCGGGCGTGAGTAGTGCCAGTCGCCGATGCAGGTATCGGTCTGCCACGGAAGCGGCACGACGTCGGTGGCCGCCCCACGCTCGATGTCCCACACCATGCACTTGCGCTGTTCCTCGTTGAGCACCTTTCCTGTAAGCACGGCCTCGAGCCGTCCGCCGTTCTTCTTCATGCTGCGGTTGTAGAAGTTCGCCGCGATGCGGAGACCCACATCGCTGATCGGATGCAGCGGCAGCACGGTGTCGTCGAAGTACACGAGGTCGGGATCGTGCTGCTCGATCAGGTCCATCGTGCGAGCGTAAAAGCGATCGCAATACGCCTTGTCCGGAACGCTGCTGCCGCGCGATGCGTTCCAGTCCCACACCAGCCCCTGTCCGGGCGCGTGTCGCTGCTCGTAGAGATCCTGCGGATCGAGGCCGTCCCACCACGTGCCCTTTCCCTGCGCGCGCGTGAGCTTCCCGTCGTAGGGGACGCCCGCCAATGGCCCCACCTTGTCCGCGCCCTGCGACACCTCGTACCAACTCCATGCGTGTGCAGCGTGCACCGAGACGCCGAAGCGCATTCCGGCGCGTCGTGTCGCCTTCGCCCATCCGCCGATGAGGTCCTTCTTCGGCCCCACGCGCGTGGAGTTCCACGGTTGGTGCGTGGAGTTCCACAGATCCATGTTGTCGTGGTGGTTCGCCAGCGCCATGAAGTACTGTGCGCCCGCCTGCTTGTAGAGGGCGACGAGATCATCCGGCCGCCACTCTTCGGCGCGCCATTGGTGGATGACGTCCTTGAATCCCGATCGCGACGGGTGCCCGTAGCGAGCGAGGTGCGCCACATAGCCGCGATCACCTTCCTGGTACATGCGGCGCGCATACCAGTCGCCCTGTTCGGGCACGCACTGCGGCCCCCAATGCGCCCACATGCCGAACTTCGCGTCGCGAAACCAGTCGGGTGTCTGGTACTGCGAGAGCGAGGCGAAGGTGGGCTGGAAGTCGGCGGACGATCCGGCACGTGGCACGCCACCGGGCATTTTCGGTAGCCAGAGGCCAGCTGCCGCAAGGGCGCTGGTCTGGAGGAACTCGCGGCGTGTCGGTGGCATATCGCTTCTGGGGTGCGGACTGCGCGGAGAGCGTAGGAGTTTGCGGACGCCAGAATCTGCTTGTGCGACTCGTGGATCGGGAAGGCAGTAGCTTCACGAGGTGACGTCGGCCAGCCGCGTTGCGTTCTTGAACTATTTCAAGTAACGTAGCGCCCGACGATCGATTCATCGCCCTGTCTCTCCCCGAACGCAAGATGATTTCACACGCCGGGCCGTGCGGCTTCACTTCCTGTCGCCCGTGAAACGCATCCAGGAGAGGACGACGATTCACGACGTTGCGCGCGATGCCGGTGTGTCAGTCGCAACTGTGTCGGCCGTGCTGAACGACAAGCCGACGGTCAACGTGAATACGCGCGATCGGGTGCTCTCGGTGATCAAGGACCTGAACTTCAGGCCGCGGCCGGCCATCCGGAATCCTTCGGCGCCAAATGGCGCGCGCACTGTGTGCTTTGTGCTTCGCGACCAGGCGAACCCGTATTATGCCGAGATCATCGAGGGTGCCGAGTCGTACCTGCGCGCACGCGGTTACCTCATGCTCGTGGGTGCAAGCTCCGGAATCGGCTCGCGCGAACAGGAGATCGTCGAGCTGATCCGCACGAAGGACTTCGATGGCTTGCTGCTGACTCCCGTGCTCGATCGCAATGCGGACCTGGCGCACCTGTTCGACCTGCGTCGGCGCAACATAAGGTTCGTGCTACTGGAAGAAGTCCGCGGCCTACAGGCGAGCCTCGTGGACGTGGACAATGTGGATGGCGCACAACGGGGAGTTCGTCACCTGATCGAGCTCGGACACACGAATATCGCCCACTTCGCGGGACCACAGTATTCACTGCACAGCGAGGAACGCGTGGCCGGGGTGCGTGCCGCCTACAGTGAGTCGGAACTGGTCTTCAGCGACAAGATGATCGTGCAGGCGGGCGACAGCTTGCTGAACGGATATGAAGCGGCGCTGAAGTTCTTCAAGAAACGCCCGGCATCGCGTCGGCCCACCGGTGTCACCTGCTACAACGACCTTGTCGCCATCGGGGTTTGTCGCGCCCTGGCCGAACTGGGCCTTCGGGTGCCGGGGGATGTCTCGGTGGTCGGGTACGATGACATTCCGCTGGCGGAGTATGTCGATCCGCCGCTCACGACTGTTCGCGTGCCCAAGCGCGAGGTGGGTCTCATCGCGGCGGAGCTGTTGCACGACGAGATTGAAAAGCGCGGTACCGCGACGCCCCGCAAGGTGTATCTCCAGGCGGACCTGGTCGTGCGCGGATCGACGCAACGGAGGAATTCGGCTACGCAGTCGCCCCTCCCCGCTCCTGCCCGCGGCCGACGCAAGCCAGCAGTTCACCGCTCGGCAAAAGTCGAGTCGACAAAAACGTGACGCAGGGAGCGCGCGCCGCAGCTATCACCATCGCACACCAGAGTAGCCGCGTGAGCGATAGCAAGGAATCCGAACGAGCCGAGCTGCACAAGACCATCTGGCGCATCGCCAATGACCTGCGCGGCAGTGTGGACGGCTGGGATTTCAAGACATACGTCCTCGGGATGCTTTTCTACCGGTTCATGTCGGAGAACCTCACGGCGTACCTGAACCAGCAGGAACGCAAGGCGGGGCACAAAGACTTCGAGTACGCCACCCTGAGCGTGTTCGCGCCCGCCATTGCCTACAACGCGGGAACCTTCTACCTCGTGAACACGTGCGTGGGGTGTCGAGGCAACTACCTGATGACCGCCACGAATGCGGCGGGCCCGTGGTCGGACCCTATCTGGCTCGGCTTTGACGGCATCGACCCTTCCCTGTTCTTTGACGACGATGGCAAGGCGTACGTGGTGAACAACGGCCCACCCATCGGACCGCCACTGTACAGCGGACACCGGGCGATCTGGATTCAGGAGCTCGATCTCGCCAGCAAGAGACTCGTGGGCGAGCGCACGCTGATCGTGAACGGCGGCGTCGACATCTCCACGAAGCCAAGCTGGATCGAAGCGCCACACGTGCTCATGCGGGAGGGCCGCTACTATCTCATTGCGGCGGAGGGCGGCACCGGAGACTTCCACTCCGAAGTGGTGTTCGGTGCGCGCGACGTACGTGGCCCATACGCGCCATGGCCGGGAAACCCGATTCTCACGCAGCGCAATCTCGATCGCAATCGTCCGGACCCGATCACGTCGACTGGTCACGCCGACTTCGTGAACACACCATCAGGTGAAACCTGGGCAGTGTTTCTCGGCACCCGCCCTTACGAGGGCGACATGTACAATACGGGACGAGAAACGTTCCTGATGCGCGTCAACTGGCGCGATGGATGGCCGGTGATCACATCAGGGCAGGATGGCGTGCCGTACGTGGCGCCCCGCGCAAAATTGCCGAGTCAACCTGCACCGACGATCCCGACGCACGGCAATTTTGCGGTCAGGGACGACTTCTCGTCACGCATGCTCGCGCCGTACTGGTTGCAGTTGCGAACCCCTCGCGAGCCCTCGGTCGATCTCGCGGAGACGCCGGGTTGGTTGTCGTTGACAGCTCGGCCCGTGGCACTCTCCTCGCGCGGCCAGCCCTCCTTTGTGGGTCGGCGCCAGCAGCACCTGACCGCGACCGCGTCAACGGCGATGCAATGGGCGCCTGAGCATGACGGTGATCGCGCGGGGCTCGTCGCCTTCCAGTCCGAGAACTACTGGTACTGGCTCGCTGTGGGCCGAGTTGATGGGAAGCAGGTGATTCAGGTCATCGAGCGAGCCTGGCGCGCTCCGGCCCGCGCGGATTCTGTCCTTGCTAGCGCTCCGCTGCCGGGCAGCGGCACCGTCTACCTCCGCATCGTTGCTCGGCGTGATGCGTACGATTTCATGTATGGGACGGCGCCTGACAAATGGGTGACACTCCTCAAGGATGCAGACGGAAAAGTATTGAGCACGAAGGCTGCCGGCGGTTTCGTCGGGAACCTGTTCGGCCTCTACGCATTCAGTGCGCAATAGCGTGATTATGAAATCAATGAGGCGCTCGGCGCTTCTCGCGCTCTGCGCCGCAATTGGTGGAGCGAGCGTGGGAGGAGCACAGAAGTCGCAGGCAGGAAAGACGTGGACAGCGGACAACGGCAATGGAACGTTTTCGAATCCGCTGTTCTACGACGAGTTCTCGGACCCCGACCTGATTCGCGTCGGTGACGAGTATTACCTGACGGGAACCACGATGCATGCGATGCCCGGACTTCCCGTGCTCCATTCTCGTGACCTGGTGAATTGGGAATTCATGAGCTATGCGCTCGACCGCCTCGATATCTCGCCGGCGTATCGGCTCGAGGGTGGGAACAGCTATGGCCAGGGAATCTGGGCGCCGAGCTTCCGGTACCTTAAGGGTACGTTCCACATTTTCTCGAACGTCAACAGGCAAGCCACGCAGCACTTCACCGCGACGAATCCGCGCGGACCGTGGACGCAGACGTCGATGAAGAAGTCGTTCCACGACCTGTCCGTGTTATTCGATGACGACGGGGCCGCGTACATCATCTGGGGCTATCAGGACATTCATTTTGCGCGTCTGGACAGCACGCTGTCGGATGTCGTTCCGGGAAGTGAACGCACGCTGTTCGCCCGAAACGCGGGCATGGGTGAGGGCTCGCACTTCTACAAGATCGACGGGAAATACTACATCACGAGTGCGTGGTACGCGGGGCGAATGCGCCTGGCGGCCGCGCGTGCCGACCATCCTGAAGGTCCCTACGAAGTGAACAAGGAGATCAGTGCGGACGAGACTTTTGGATTGCGCGAAGGCCATCGTGTGCGCGGCAACGGAAACGACTCGGTCATCGTGGTGACGCCGCCAAATCCCACTGGGCGCGGGCACATGTCGATGCATCAGGGTGGCATCGTCCGCACGCCGGCGGGTGAATGGTGGGGCTTCTCGATGATGGACGCCAACTCGGTGGGGCGGCTTACGGCGCTCTCTCCAGTGACGTGGAAGGACGGATGGCCCTACTTCGGTTTGCCCGGGAATCTCGGTCGCAGCCCGCGCGTCTGGCTCAAGCCTAAGACGAACGTCACGGAGACGGCGCACGCACCGTATGTGCGAAGTGACGCGTTCTCGGGGCCACGCCTGGCCAACGTGTGGCAATGGAACCACGTGCCCGATGATGCGAAGTGGTCGCTCACCGAACGTTCGGGATTCCTGCGCCTGCATTCACTGCCGTCCTCTGATTTCTGGATGGCAAAAAACTCGCTGACGCAGCGGGCGATTGGGCCACAGTCATCGGCCACGACGGCTCTCGACGCGTCTGGTCTCCACGATAACGATGTTGCGGGTCTCGCCCTGCTCAACCGGCCGTATGCATGGATCGGCGTGCGGCGCAGCGGGTCTGCACTGGTGCTCCAGCAGTACGACCAGACCGTCGACTCAACCATCACACAACCGCTGACAACCGGTCGTGTATGGCTCCGTGCAGATGCCGACTTCCTTAGCGAGACTGCCACGTTCAGCTTCAGCACGGACGGCACGACGTGGACGACCTTTGGCCGCCCGTTTACGATGGCCTTTCAGTTGAAGACATTTCAGGGCGTGCGGTTTGCCCTCTTCAATTACAACACGGCTGGTGCGGCGGGCGGCGCGGCGGACTTCGACTTCGTGAACGTGGATGAAGCGCATCCGCGCGGGTTCATGCAGCCCATTCCCACCGGCCGCACGATCACCCTTCGTGCAGCGGGGCGCGACACGCCGTTCACCATCGACGGGAGGGCGCGGTTCACCGTCGTGGACCGCGGTCTGGGTCGTGTCGCGCTTCGTGCAGCGACGCAATACCTGTCGGTCACGGCCCAGAGTGACAGCACGAGTTCCGTTTCACTGAAGAAAGGCCAGCCTGGCGACAGACAGACCTTCCAGTGGATCGAAACGCTCTATGGTGATCTCGCATTGATGTCCCTCAGGACGCATCGATACCTGCGACTCGAACCCGATGGCCGCGTATCGAGCGACAGTCGTGGACCTGAGCCCGATCCCAACGATGGCACTGCACTGCGCTGGCGCGTCGTCACGGCGAGCCGTTAACACCAACCCAATCTTCGATGTCGCTCCGCTTTCGGTACGCCACTCTCGCGTTGTCGTTCCTGATCGCCGGTACGCGCGTGTCAGCGCAGACGCCCGCCGCTCCGTCGCGCCCGCCTCTCAACATTCCCGCGCCCGTAGCGGGAGCAGCTTCCGTTATTACGGAACGCATCACCGTGCACGGTGCATCGCTCGCCGGCAATCTCGAGGGCGACTCCCCCGATCGCGGCGTCATCGTCTACCTGCCGCCAGGCTACGCGAAGGACAAGTCGAAACGCTATCCGGTGGTTTACGCACTCCACGGCTACTCGATCAACAACGAGAAGTGGAGCACGGAGATCAAGACGCCGCAGACTATCGAGGGTGCCTTCGCCACCGGCACCCGTGAAATGATCGTCGTGCTCGCGGACGCACAGACTCGGCACAACGGTTCGATGTACTCGAACTCCGTGACGACAGGAAACTGGGAAGACTTCATCTCGAAGGATTTGGTCTCCTGGATCGACGGCCACTATCGCACCATTGCGAACCGGGCGAGCCGTGGAATCGCGGGCCATTCGATGGGCGGCTATGGCACCGTGCGCATCGCGATGCGGCACCCGGAAGTGTTCTCGGCGTTTTACGCGATGAGCCCGTGTTGCATGGGCGCTCGTGGCGCGCCATCTCCCGAAGCAGGCAAGAAGATCGAGGCCGCGGCTGCGGCGGGCGAATCTGCGACGCTCGATTTTGGAACGCGCGCCACGCTGGCGTCCGCGGCGGCATGGTCGCCGAACCCCAAGGCGCCTCCCTTCTTCCTGGACCTTCCGACGAAAGACGGCGTCGCGCAGCCGAGCGTGCTGGCGCGATGGGCCGCAAACTCGCCGCTCGCAATGGTCGATCAGTACGTCGCGAATCTTCGGCAGTACAAGGCGATCGCACTCGACGTCGGGGATCGCGACGGACTGAGGATCGACACGGCGGAATTGCACCGGATCCTCGATACGTACTCCATCGAGAACAGTTTTGACCAGTACCCGGGCGACCACGTGAGTGCGGTCGCGGATCGCATGCAGAATCACGTGCTGCCGTTCTTCAGCCGCACTCTGTCGTTCGACAATAAGCAGTGAGACGGATGCCGGTTCGTACTCCCGCGCTCGTTTTCGTCCTGCTGCTCGCATGCACTTCGCCAGCGCGACAGGCCGGTATGAGCACGTCGGTCGGACCGGCGAGCGCGCGTCCGCCGTTGACTCGCGCGCCGTTCACCCGCTACGGCATGGTGAACTTTGCCCGGTCAAACAGTGAACCGGGACAACAGATTTACATGGCGGCGAGCGTCGGCAACGACCCGACCAGTTGGCTGGCGGTGAACGGCGGGCACGCCGTGCTCGTGTCCACGCAGGGAATGCATGGAGTGCGCGACCCGTCCATCGTGCGCTCGCCCGAAGGGGACAAGTTCTATCTCATTGCCACCGACCTGAACGTCGACGGCGTTGTGTATGGCTGGAAGGGGTGGGACTGGGCGCAGACAGCGGCCAGTCGCTACATCGAAGTCTGGGAGTCCACCGACCTTCGAACCTGGTCGGCGCAGCGGCATGTGTTGGTTGCGCCAGAAGAGGCTGGAATGACCTACGCGCCGGAGGCGATCTGGGATCCCGCCATCTCGGCGTACGTCGTGTACTGGACGTCGTCGATGTATCCGACCGGGACCTACTTCACCACGGACCGCAGCGATCCGAAGCGTCGATTTCCGCTTACACGAAATCAGACGCTCTACACCACCACTCGCGATTTTGTGACGTTCACACCCGCGCAGGTGATGAGTGGCCGATCCAATCATGGGACGCTCGACGCCGTCATCATCCGCGACGAACAGCGCGGTGACTATCACCGCTTCGTCAGCGACCGTACGTCCACTGGTGTTGGCCTCACCAAATACGTGAGCTCGTGCGCCACCGAAGACATCTATCAGGAGCACGCGACTTCGATCCTTGCCCCGCCGGAACAGTGGACGCTCGTTGTCGGCTGCATCACGCACAGCCAGATGAACACCACCTATGCCGAGGCGCCGATGGTGGTGAGGGCCAACGCCGGGGATAAGCGCGGCGCGGGCTATTACATGTGGGCCGACCAAAAGTGGGCAGGATCGCCGTCGGGCACACCCATGGAGGAGCAACTCCACCCGTTCTGGAGTCCGGACCTCGCGTCGGGCAAATGGACGCGCATCGACTGGGAGCGAAAGCCGGACTATGACCTGGCGCGCGGCGTCATCCGGCACGGTCACGTCTTCGCGCTGACGCAGGCGGAGCATGCCGCGTTGCGCGGCGCCGATCTCGTCTCGATCGCGGTGCGAACGCGCCCGACGAAGTTGACTTACGACGTTGGCCAACCGCTCGACCTCTCGGGCGCGGTGATCACCGCCGATTACACGGACAACGTGAAGGGTGAGATGCTGCCGCCCGGGGTCGGCGGCTATCTGCTGTCAGGGTACGAAGCGAATGTTCCCGGCACGCAGACCGTGACCGTGTCGTACACCGTGGCGGGCAAGACGAGGAACGCCGCGTTTCAGGTGGTCGTTACGAGATAACGAGCGAAGCGTCGCTGTTTATCCTGCCGACCTAAGTCGTCGTGTTCGGAAGTTTGATGACGTATGCAGGGGCGGAGCTGGTGACGGAACTCCGCTGTTTCTTGGATGCTACGACGCGTCTTCCGTCAGTCGTTGACCGTTTCGCGTGTGCCTACCCGTTGTCCGTGATTGGTTGTTCGTGATCCGCAACATCGGGCTCAACTCCATCGACACGGCCTATCGGGCGGCGGCGCCGGAGCACGAGCAACGAATCACAAAAGACGGGTAGGCACGCACGAAACGAACCACGAATGACGAAACACGGGCCGTGAATACGTCATCACATTTCTG
>JBDTMO010000132.1:0-10484 GCA_039934235.1 bacterium
ATGACGAAACACGGGCCGTGAATACGTCATCACATTTCTGAACAGGACCACTAAGGCGTGATTGTACGGACTTCGCCGGCACGCAGGCGAAGCGCCCAGGTCTTGTCGCCATAGCGCACGACGGTCGCACCGTCACGCGTTGCCGTGATGATGGCGCGTGCAAGCCGACCGCGCTGCCACGAGACATCAACGACGAAACCACCGCGCGCTCGCAATCCGCGCAGGCTTCCATCGGGCCATACAGATGGAAGTGCGGGAAGGAGATCGATTTCGCCGGTGTGATTCTGCATCACCATTTCCACGATGCCGGCTGTTACGCCGAAGTTGCCATCGATCTGGAACGGTGGGTGCGCATCGAAGAGATTTCGGTAGAGTCCCGCACGTTCGCGTCCCCCCCGGTCATCTCGCGCCGGAGTAATGAGTCGCTCGATCAGCCTGTATGCGTGATCACCGTCGCCGAGTCGCGCCCAGAAATTCACCTTCCACGCCATGGACCATCCGGTGGCGTCGTCGCCGCGCAACTCCAGCGAGCGACGAGCGGCGGCAAACAACTCCGGTGTTCCACGCCGCGTGATTTCGTTGCCGGGGTGCAGACCCCACAAGTGGGACACGTGGCGATGATGGTCATCTGGATCGTCACGATCTTCGAGCCACTCCTGAAGCTGGCCAAGACGGCCAACCTGATTCGGTGCAATGCGCGCCCTCGTCTGCTTCAGTGTGTCGCGGAACGCAGCGTCCACGCCGAGCGTCTCGCTCGCGGCGATCGTCCGCGCGAAGAGGTCGCGAATAATCTGGTGGTCCATGGTCGGACCCATGACGATCCCCTTGTTCTCCGGGGACACCGACGGGCCGGAGACCAGCAATCCGGTGCGCGGATCTGGCACGAGATAGTGAACGAAAAAGCGGGAGGCCTCGCGCATCAATACGTACGCGGAGTCACGCAGGAATACCTTGTTGCCGCCATACTCCCAATGCCACCAGAGATGCTGCGTCAGCCACGCCGCACCCGATGGCCACAATCCCCATTGCGGCCCGTCGATTGGTGCGGTGCCCCGCCAGATGTCCGTGTTGTGGTGCACGACCCAGCCGGGAGCATTGTAGTTCGTGAGCGCGGTGCGACGGCCAGTCTGCGCAACATCGCGGATCATGGAGAAGAGCGGTTCGGTGAGTTCACCGAGTCCCGTCGGTTCCGCGAGCCAGTAGTTCATCTCCGTATTGATGTTGACCGTCCACTTGCTGCCCCAGGGCGGGTTGTTGCTGTCATTCCATAATCCCTGCAGGTTGGCGGGCTGCCCGCCGGGCCGGCTCGACGCAATGAGCAGGTAGCGCCCATACTGAAACAGCAACGCAACGAGCTCGGGATCGCGCCGTGGCCCGAAGTGTTCGACGCGTAGGTCGGTCGGCTCGCTTAGAGCGCTTGGATCACTGGCACCGAGGTCGATTGCGGCGCGCCGAAAGAGTCGCTGGTGATCGGCGACATGCTCCGCAAGAAGTTTCGCGTACGACTTTCCGCGCAGCTGCGCGAATATCGTGGCGTTTCGGGCCGCCGGATCAGCCGAGACGTCATTGAAGTTCACGTAGTTCGTTGCGCCGGCGAGCACCAGGGTCACGGCGTTCGCACTGACGACGGTAGCCATCGTGTCGCTGAGCGTCACCTGTCCGCCTTCGGCGCGAATTGCCAGCCGCGCCTCGAAACGAATGGCACCACGTGCCACGCCGCCGGTCATCGCAATCGTGGTCGCGTCCAGCGCGCGGGATGTCGCTCCCGCGTGCGCGCTTGTGGGTGTCACCGAGACGGTGATCTGTCCCGGCCGGTCAGCGGAGAGGCGAACGACAACGACGCCGGCCGGGTGACTGGAAAACACCTCGCGCGTAAACGCGGTGCCGCCCACAAGAAAACGCGTCGTCGTCACGGCGCGATCGATGTCGAGCGCTCGGCGATAGCCGGTGACGGCGCTGCTGTCGATGCCCGGGAAGACGAGACGAAGATCCCCGAACGCCTGATACGCGCGCTGTGCGAGCGGGATACTCATCACTCGAGCAGACGCCAACGAATCCGCGGTCTTCTGCCTGCCGGCGAACAGCAGGGCGCGCAGCGTATCCAGTACGTCGCTGGCACCATCGTGATCGTACGTGTGCGGCTCTCCTGCCCACAGCGTCGATTCGTTGAACTGAATCCGCTCGCTGGCGATACCACCAAACACCATTGCGCCTAGGCGCCCGTTTCCGACGGGGAGTGCTTCGACCCACAGGCGGGCGGGCCGGTCATACCAGAGTTCCGGAGGGCGAACCCGCGGTCGTGACGGCTGAATTCCGCTCGCTGGTTGAGTGCCCTGGGCGTGCGACACAGAAACCGCAGCCAGGAGTATCAGGAGCCACGTCATCCTGCGTTCCATCATCCACTCCTCTGGCTGTCGTTCCGAAGCGTTACGAGCTCACCGTATCCCACACTCGGTTCGCCGAGGTTCCGACAATCGATCGTATGGGCGCACACTTCGCCAGCGCACCGGCCATTGGCTACCGCGTCGACCACACCTCGTCCAGCCGCATCAGGTGCTCGAACGCCGGCTTGCCGAACAGGTATCCCTGGAACAGCCGCACGCCCTCCGACTCGAACCACTGCAGTTCGTCAACCGTCTCCACCCCCTCGGCAACGATGTCAATGCCAAGGTCTCCGCACACCATCACCAGCGCCCGCACAATGCTCTGGCGCGGCCCGCGCGACTCGATGCCGCGAACCAGGTTCATGTCCAGCTTGAGCATGTCCGGTTGAAAATCGGCGAGCAGGTTCAGTCCTGAATATCCGGCGCCCATGTCGTCGATGGCCAACTTGATGCCCAGCGCCCGATAGCGATCCATCAACTCGGCGAACTGCTCATAGTCGACAATCGCCTCTTGCTCGGTGATCTCCAGGATCAGGCTGTCGAGTGGCACCTTCCAGTGCCCTGCCGCGCTCACCAGCGCATCCAATCCGCCGTCAGACCCGCGCAAGCTGCTTGGCAACGCGTTGAGGTTGAGATGACAGCCCAAGCCAAGCCGCCCAGCCAGTCCCACTGCGAACGCTCGGCTATCACGATCGAATTCTGCGAGCGCATCTGCACTCACGTGCGAGAAGACCTGCGCCGCTCCCTCACCATGCTCGCCGCGAATGAGCGCCTCGAATGAGAAGATCTCTCCGGATGCGCTATCGATGATCGGTTGAAAGGCGTATGAATAGCGCGGTGCGTCCAGCCGGCCGTTGCGCGCGTCGTCATTCATCACGCGCTGAGGGCCACGCGCTCTTGCGTCGATGCGACGTTTCCGTGCGACCGCCAGCGGCCTTGCCGGAAGGCCTGGAGCAGCTTCTTCGCGCGTCCATGATCGAGGCCTTCGAAGCACGACGCGTGGCCGAAGAAGTCATTGACCCCTACCTCTGCGGCGATCTCCGCGGAGGTGGGCGTGGCGTAGCCCATACTCCATTCACCGAACGTGCGGCGCGGAATGCGCTCGCGAATGAGTGTCACCACCCGATTGTGCCTCGGATCGGTGAGGATCCTTTCGAAGGTCGCTTCCACCTGTGCGGGATGCCCTTCCAGTATCTGAAAGAAGCTACCCGCGGTATAAAGCAGGATGCCCGTCACGCCAACGCGTGCGTTGTTCCGTCGCGAGGCCCGCAAGACTGCGACGATGTCCGCTTGAGTCAGTGCGACGGTGGCTGTGCTTGAATACACGAGGTGCGTCAGGGAATGCATTGTCCTGTGCTCCGGCAACGTCTGTACTGGGTGATGCGCGCGTGATTCTTCCACGTGTCTATTCTCGGCCGCTGCGAGCGAAACTTGATTTCAAGCAATATCTGTTCAGCAACTCGCGCCTGGGTTTTCGCGGCCCAACGAATGTCCGCGGAACGGACAAAGTAAATTCAGCCATTGAGTCCGATAATTTGCTAGAAAAGCAGAAACTTTCGATCATTTTCGCGTAATATTGCATTAATAGCGTGGACTGATCACGGAACACTGCACAAATTGCAATTTGTGGCGACGCGACGCCGCCACAGACTGAGGCATTGCGATGCGGCTCCGTGTGGGGTGCGAGTTCCAGTTCGAAAGTGAGCAGCCCGTCGCCACGGTCATGCTCGTGGCGGCGCGCACGGACGGCGCGCACGAAATGATTCAGGAATCGCGCCGCACGCAGCCAACGCTTGTCGTGCGCGACTTTCGCGACGCCTTCTCGAACAATTGCTGGAGACTCGAGGTTCCATTGGGGCGGAGCTGCATCCGCTATGACGCGATGGTGGACGTCGACGATACGCCGGACCAACGGCGTCCCGGGGCACTGCTCTTCGCTCCGGCCGACATCCCCGACGCCGTGCTCGGGTTCACGCTGCCGAGTCGCTATGCGGAATCCGACCAGGTGGCCAACGAAGCGTGGACGTTGTTCGGTGACACCCCGCCCACATGGGAGCGAGTACAGGCGATCTGCGATTGGGTGCACGCGAATATCGTCTACGACCCCACGGCTGTCCTGACGCACGGCACCGCCCGCCAACTGCTCGACGGGCGTCGCGGCGTCTGTCGCGATTTCGCATTGCTCGTCACCGCATTCTGCCGTGCGTTGAACATTCCGGCGCGCTACACCTTCGGCTATCTCCCAGACGTTGGCGCCTCCACGCCGGAGACAATGGACTTCCATGCGTGGACAGAGGTGTTCATCGCCAATCAGTGGTTCACCTTCGACGCGCGACACAACACGCCGCGCGTGGGACGCGTCGTCGTGGGTTTCGGCCGCGATGCCGCAGACGTGGCAATGGCGACGTCGTACGGCGCGCTCACGCTGAACAGCATGCAGGTGTGGGCCGAGGAGGTCGCGCGCCCCAATGAGTCGCCCGCCGCGGTTCGCGCAGCGCCGCCGGCCCGCGCCGGCCACGCCGAGCGCATGCGACCGTTGGGGGTCGTGCGGTGATGGACACGGTCGCGCCGCCGAACATCGCACCACTCGCATCGCCGGAGAGCGACGGCGTGACGGCCATCGAGTATCGGGTTCGCCAGCAGTATCGCTACGAGTATGCGTCCCCCGTGCACGATCTCCAGCAGCGCATCGTGATGCTGCCACCCGAACTCCATGGCGCCCAATGTCTCGTGCGCGCCGACCTTCGCGTCGACGGCGCGGACGAGCTCCACACGCGCTATTACTCCGATCGCTTCGGCAACGTCGTCTATCACTTCGCGAGCCCCACGATTCGCGAAGCGGTGCACTTCACCGCTGAGTTCACGGTGCGCCGATACGTGAGCGCGCAGCCGTTTCGCGCATCTGCGGCACAGGTTGCGCCCTTCCTCGCGCCCACCGCCCTGACCGCCTCATGCCCGCGCATCGTCGATGCGGCGCGCAGCATTGCGGCACGTGTCGCTGACCGGTCACTCGCCGACCTCGAGCGACAGGTGCTTCCGCTCGGAGCCGGTTGGCTCGACGCGGACGGGGTGCGCCAATGGGCGTCCGCGGTGCTCGGTGGCGCGTGGGCCGCGAGCGCACTCACCTACGAGTCTGGCATGACAGGTGTGCACACGCCAGCCGCAACGGCATTGCAGTGCCGCCGTGGCGTGTGTCAGGATTATGCCCACGTGGCAATCGCCCTCCTCCGTGCGCTGCACATTCCGGTGCGCTACGTGTCCGGCCACCTGCTTGGCGAAGGCGCGCCGCACGCATGGATCGAGGCGCTCCTGCCCGACCCGGACGTGCCTGGCCAGTTCCGGGTCGTGCCGTACGACCCAACGCATCGCGTCACGCCGACCCTCGACTACGTCACCATTGCCGTCGGCCGAGACTATGGTGACATCACGCCCACGAGCGGCACATTTTACGGCGTGTTGGGCCGCTTCACTGCGCGAAAGCAGGCGTGGATCGTGAATCGTGTCTGACGTGCAATCGAGAAGCGAGCCGCTCTCATTCTCCGCGGGTGCGCCGCGGTCCGCGCTGGACGCGTACGACCTCGGGGGCTTCTGGGACGAAGTGTTTGCCGCGCCCGGCGTGCCGCGCCCACACTACGAGGCGCTGTCTCGCCGGCTGGCGACGCTGAGCCCCGAGGAAGTCGAAGCCAGACGCCGCGCGGCGGACATCTCCTTTCGAGTGGGAGGAATCACCTTCGCGGTGAATCAGGGCGCGGAAGGCATGGAGAAGATCATGCCCTTCGATCTCGTGCCGCGCCTGATCATGCCCGATGAGTGGCACCGCATCTCGCGCGGACTCGAACAACGCATCCGCGCACTCAACCTGTTCCTGGCCGACATCTACCACGGCCAGCGCGTCCTTCGGGCCGGCGTGCTGCCGGCGGAACTCGTCCTCGGCGCCACCGGCTACCGTCGCGAGCTCCGCGGCGTCGACGTTCCCCTCGGTGTCTACACGCATGTCATGGGGAGTGATCTCGTCCGCGACGCGAGCGGTGAGCTGTTGGTGCTCGAGGACAACCTGCGAACGCCGTCCGGCGTGTCATACGTGCTGGAAAACCGGCGCGTGCTGGAGCGCGTATGGCCGCAGCTCTTCCAGGACTATGACGTGCGTCCCGTGGAGGGGTATCCGCAGGACCTGCTCGAGGTACTCCAGTCCATTGCGCCACAGACGGCGGAAGAGCCGGTGGTCGTCGTGCTCACGCCCGGCGTCTACAATTCGGCGTACTTCGAGCACGCCGCGCTCGCGAAGGCAATGGGAGTGGAGCTCGTGCAGGGGTCCGACCTCTTCGTGGACGACGGCGCCGTCTTCATGCGAACGACGCAGGGGCGGAAGCGCGTGGACGTGATCTACCGGCGCATCGACGACGACTATCTCGATCCGCTCGCATTCCGCTCCGACTCCATGCTCGGGGTACCAGGCCTGCTCGCGTGCTATCGGCTCGGGCGCGTGAGTCTCGCCAACGCCATCGGCACCGGTGTCGCGGACGACAAGGCCGTTTACGCGCTCGTGCCGGAGATCATCCGGTACTACCTGAACGAAGCGCCCATCCTCGGCAACGTGCCGACGTATCTCCCCGTCCGGCCGGATGACATGCGTTATGTGCTCGCGCATCTCGACGAGCTCGTGGTGAAGTCGGTGAACGAGAGCGGTGGATACGGGATGCTCATCGGTCCGCATGCCTCGCGTGCGGACATTGCGGATTTCCGGGCTCGCATCATCGCCAATCCACGCAACTTCATCGCGCAGCCGACGCTCGCGCTGTCTCGTCACCCGTGTTGGGTGGACGATCATCTCGAAGGGCGTCACGTCGACCTCCGGCCATTCGTTCTGTTCGGCCGCGAGGTGCGCATCACGCCCGGCGGACTCACGCGCGTCGCACTGCGTTCGGGATCGCTGGTCGTGAACTCGTCACAGGGCGGCGGCGGCAAGGACACCTGGGTCTTGGCCAAGGAGGCGTGACACATGCTGTGCCGTGTTGCTGAAGATGTGCTGTGGATGAGCCGGTACGTCGAGCGGTCGCTCGCGGTGGGGCGGCTCATCGAGGTGAGCGAACATCTCGAGTTCGACGATCACGATGATCCCGCCACTCGGGCCGAGCGATGGGCGCCGCTGCTGGCACCGCGTCCCGCCGAGGGGCCGCTGCCGGCGCCGCTGTCCGATGCTGCGCTCCGTCCCGAGACGGCGCGAACCGTGCGCCACTGGCTCGTATTCCACCGCGAAAATCCACGGTCCATCGTCGCCTGCGTCGACCGCGCGCGTGCGGCGGCGCGCCAGGTGCGCGAGCGCATCTCGAGCGAGATGTGGGAGACGCTCAACTCGTTGCATCTCTACCTGGGCAATCCCGCGCTGCCCGAAATCGCGGAGCGCGACCCCCACGCATTCTTCCAGCGCATTCGCAACGAGGCCCACCTCGTCCAAGGCCTGGCCGACTCCACGCTCGCACGCGACGAATGCTGGCGGTTCTTCCGGCTCGGCACGTTCCTCGAACGCGCCGACAACGTGGCGCACACACTCACGTCGCAATCGCATCTCCTGCGCGACGACGGGCGCCATGAGTCCGACATGGTGCGCTGGCTCAGCGTGCTGCGCTCGTGCGGCGGCGCCGAAGGCTACGCACGCCACTATTCGCACCGCGTCGAGCCGGCGCGCGTCGTGGAGTTTCTGCTTCTGAATGCCACCTTTCCGCAAAGCGTGCGCTTCAGCCTGCGCCAGGCGAGCGAGGCGTTGCGCGCGCTCGGCGCCGACGACACGGGCGCCGAGGTGACGCGACACGCCAGCAGCTCGGCAACGCGCGCCCTCGGCCTGCTCACGGCGCAGTTGGAATTTGCGCGCGTGGACGAGATCATCGAGAGCGGCTTGCAGGAGTACGTCAGCGTCGTCCAGCGCGATCTCGCGCGCGTCACCGACCACGTGACGCGCGTGTACCTGCGCGACGAACCGCATCACGGCCGCCGCTCTGGCGTCATGCGCGCAAGGCGATTGATGGCCGAACAGCAGCAGCAACAGGCGCTCCGGGCGAGCTCGTGAAGATTCGCTTGAAGCACGTCACACGCTTCGACTACACCGCCGACGTCCTCGAGGGCGTGATGGAAGTGCGCCTAGGGCCGCTCTCAGACGCAACCCAGCGGTGGGACACCTTCACCCTGTCGGTCACGCCCACTGGATCCGTGCGGCCGTACACGGACGGGTTCGGGAACCGTACGCATCTCGTCACCCTCGGCAAGGCGCACGGCTCACTCGAAGTCGAGACGCGCGGTGAGCTCTCTACCACACTCGAGAATCCGTTCGCGACACCAGCCAAGCCGGTGCGGCCATTGTCGCCGAGCGAGCTGATTGACGGGCTTTCGCCGTCGCCGATGGTGCCAGCGTTACCCGAGTTTGCCGAGCTTGCCGCGCCACACGCGACATCTGGAGAGGTCCGGGCATTCGACTCCGTGCGTGCGCTGACTCGATTGGTGCACGAGCGCTTCGCGTATCAGCGCAATGTGACGACGGTGACCACGACGGTTGACGAGGTCATGCGGCTGCGCACTGGTGTTTGCCAGGATTTCGCACACGTGTTGCTTGGCCTGTGCCGCGCGGCAGGTATACCGGCGCGATACGTCAGTGGGTACACCGTTGCCGACATGCCGGATGCTGGCTCGGCGGGTCGTGAGCAGGCGTCGCACGCGTGGGTGGAAGCGTTCACGCCCACGCATGGGTGGCGCGGGTTCGATGCGACCAACGACGTCGTCGTGGGTGACGGCCACGTGAAGGTCGCTGTCGGTCGCGATTACGCGGACGTCTCGCCGACGCGCGGAGCCTTTCGCGGGAACGCCGCGCAGCAACTCACCGTGACGGTCGAGGTGTACAAGGTTGACTGACTGCGTTGCGAGCCGTGTGTGCTTGCGCCGGTGTGATCAGAGGGGCCTTACGCAACGAGTTGTATCGTCCTCGTGCCGATACTCTTGGCGAAGCCATGCTCCCCGACGCCCGCTCAACGCCTGCACGACCGATGCACACAGAACCTGGCCGTGCCCGCGCTCCTCGCGACCGCGTCCGCAGCCCTGCCCGAGTGACACTCGCTGCAGCGCCCATCGTCCGGACCGCCGCCGCACCGCGCAGCACGTCCCGCTCGCGCGCGCGCCTCAGCCGCGTGCTGCTTGCGTACTTCCTCGCCATCATTGTCGTTATCACCCTTACGCCGTTCACCTTCGGCATCCCCTCGCATTTCGAGGTGATCACGACCGGCACGTGGTTCGATGTCGTCACCAACGTGCTCCTGTTCGTGCCGCTCGGGTTCCTGTACCCGCTCACACAACGGGGCGAAGACCCATCGCCGCTCCACGTTTTCTTCGTCGGCGCGCTACTGAGCACGATGATCGAGACCGCCCAGCTTTTCGACCTGGACCGCTACACGTCGGTGCTCGACGTCGCCGCCAACGCTGCCGGCGCGGGCCTCGGCGCGCTGCTGCTCGGAGGCGTGAACAACCGCATCCGCGCCAACTCGCGGCTCGCCGGCCGGCTGTCCCTCGAGATTCCGTTAATGGGTCTCATCTACCTCACGGTGCCCCTGCTCCTCACGGCGAGCCTTTCTGCACTCGACGACCCCCGCCGCCTCGTCGCCCTGCTGCCCCTCGGCCTCCTCGGCGCTCGGCTCCTCTCGGCAGTGCAGGAGCATCACTTCGGACCCGCGGGCGTATGCAACCGCCGGTCGATCGCCCTGGTCACTGCCGGGTGGGCTGCGCTCGGTGCCTTCCCAGTAATGCTGCGCTATCCGGTTGCCGGCAGCGTGGGCATCGTGCTCGTCGCGCTCGCGTCGCTGGTCAGCTCGCCGCGGCAAGTGGTCCGCGGCCCGGACCGACGATTCGAGACGGATGTGCTGCGCAGCACCGTGCCGTATGCCGCCGCGTATTTCCTGCTGGTGATCGCGATTCCGCTGACGGCGGGGATCGGACACTGGCACGTCAGCTTTGGCCTCACTGGCTTCGACGGTAGTCTCACGCGGCAGATGCTGCACCTGCTGGAGCCGGTCGCATCCACGACGGTGCTGGCGTACATGCTGGCCGAGGCTCGCGGACGCC
>JBDTMO010000133.1:0-10423 GCA_039934235.1 bacterium
ACCGCGAAGAAGTCGATGACTCCAACGAAGAAATCGGACGGCTTGACTGCCATGAACGGTGCGTCCTGTCGCGTGAGGAAGGGCGAACATGAGAAATCCTGACGCGCCATGTAAGCCCCTACGGCTGTGCGCTTGGCGCTCGGGCAAAGCGCGCGTACATTCGCACGCGATGCCTTTCGCGTCCCTTCGGGCCTCGCTGCTCACGCTCATCGCGATCCACGTCGCGACTGCGGACGCGCAACCAGCGCCCGCCGGCGGTCTCACCACGCAACCGGTGTGTGCGCCGGCGAGGACTGCTCTCGTCCTCGCGGGCGGCGGCGCCAAGGGCGCGGCGCACATTGGCGTCATCAAGGTGCTCGACAGTCTCGGAATTCATCCGGACTTTGTCGTCGGCACGAGCATTGGTTCGATCGTGGGCGCGCTTTACGCGAGCGGGTACACGGGCAGCCAGATCGACTCACTCAGTTCGGCGTACCCAATCGGCAGCCTCTTTCAGCCGTACCGCCCCAAGCTGCCGCCACTGATCGGCGTGGGGTTGCGACCATTCACCGTGTGGGAGACGGCGGGCGGTCACCTCACGCTGCAGAATGGCGCGCTCTACGAGGGCGACGTCGTGTCCCTGATGAATGGGATGATGTTGCGCGGCAACATTGCAGCACGCGGCGACTTCGATTCACTGCCGGTGCCGTTCCGCGCCATTGCCACTGACCTTGCGACGCGCGACCTGGTCGTGCTCCGCGGCGGCGACCTCGCGCAGGCCGTGCGGGCCAGCTTTGCTATTCCGCTCGTGTTTACGCCTGTTCAAATGGGCGATCGCACACTCATCGACGGCGGGCTCTCGCTGAACGTCCCCATCAGTGTCGCGCGAGAGATGGGCGCGGAGCGCGTGATCGTCTCGCGCATGGACAATACCGTCGCGACGCGAGACGCGGTGGGCTCGACGTTGAGCACCGCGTCGGCACTGATTGGCTTTCTCTTCCTGCAACCGCTCGACTCGCTGCGCGCCAGCGACGTCATGGTTTCGACCAAGGTGGCGCAGTACGGGCAGCTCGACTTTGCGCCCGCCGCCATCGCGGGCCTCGTGCAGGCGGGCTATGATCGCACGGCAGAGACGCTGCGCAAGGCCAGTTGCCTTCCGGGCCCGACGCCGGCGCATCGCGTCGCGGCATTGCCTGACACGGTTGGCGCCATCACTCCCGTGTCGATCGACATCAGCGACGCGATGTCCGAACTGCGCACACTGCGGATCAGGCCTGGTGGGGCACTCGCACCTGATTCACTGCGCAAAGGGGCGCAGGGCGCGTCGTACTCCGATCCATTTCAGGGCGTGTGGCTCAATCCTGAGCGACAGGATTCGTCGCACGTCGCCTTTCGTCCTGCATATATCGATCGTCCTCGCATCAGCCTTGGCGTCGGTCTCGATTACGTGAGCTCCGTCGGCGCGCACCTGTGGGCCGGTGTCATCGACCGCCGACTGGCGCAGACGAGGATCGAGGGAACGGCGCTGCTCGAATTGAGTGAAGTGCGCCAGGAACTGGACGTGAGCGCACGCCGCACAACGGATCTCCTCGGCTTTACAGCACACCCGACGGTTCGCGTGAGCATGGGGCGAGAGCAGGTGCGCTTCTTTGGCGCCGACCAGGTGCAGTTGCCCGGCCACGAGGTCGACGAAGGGCGCGTCATGCTCGGCTTTGAACGCGCGCTGTCGTGGGGAGGACGGTACCGGTGGGGCCTCGAGTCCCACACATGGAAGGGGCGCGATGAGCCCGTGCTCAACGCCGTTGGGCTTCATTCCCAGTTCTGGTGGCTGCGCAACAACGGCACGCCAATCGTGACGTGGGACGGCGATTACAACACCCGGTACGATCGCACGCTGATTACAGCGAACACCATTCGGACGTTCAAGACGCGATGGACGTTCATTCCCAGCCTGCGCGTGGGCTTTGGGCACAACCTTCCGGCGCACGAGACGTTTTCGCTTGGTGGGTTTACCGGATTTCCGGGCTACCGCATTTACGAGGCGCGAGGCACCGTCGAGAATGTCTGGTCAACCCTGCTCAAATACCATGTCGGTGGCCCCATCTCCGTTTACAACGAGAGCGCGACAGGGGCGATCTACGACGAAAATTCTGCGCGCGCACGACTGACGTTGCCGCCGGAGAAGTTCATCGAAGGATCGCGGCTCGGCATCGAGATCGAAACGCCACTCGGGCCTATGCGTGTGGAGCTTGGGAGCAACAGCACAGGGCGGCAGCAGGCCAGCTTCAGTATCGGGTCGTGGAGATAGGTCGTGAGCGGTTCACCGTTTACCGTGTTCACGAATCACCGCAGAGGCACGCAGAGGGAACAACGGTGCAGATCCTTCGACTCGCTCCGCTCGCTCAGGATGACAAATGCTCATTGCGCTCGCGATAATCGGTTTCATTTCGGCGCTCGCCGTCATGCCGATCGACACCAGCCCCCTGCCCTCGACGCCGCATCCCATTGCGACGTATGCGCAAGCTGTTGCGGTGTATGACTCGCTCGTCGCGAGCGAACGTGGGTTGATGATGGAGAATGGCGGGTCCCTCATTTACGTCCAAGGTCACCGGACGCCACGGTCGTTGCTCCTCGTTCACGGGATCACGAACTCGCCGCGACAGTTCCGCGAATTGGCTGAACAGTTTTACGAGCGCGGCTACAACGTTGTTGTGCCACGGCTGCCGCTGCACGGACTTCGCAGCGCAGACGTCGCGCACCTGAAGACGCTGACGGCCGAGCAGTATCGCGACTACGCGGACAATGCGATTGATATTGCGAGTGGCCTTGGCGATTCGGTGTTCGTCATTGGGTTGTCCGCGGGCGGCAACGTCGCCGCGTGGATTGCAGAGCATCGTCCAGACGTGACGAGAATCCTCGTCGTCGCGCCAGCGCTGACCCTCGCCCGGGTACCGCGCTTGCTCGACGCGCCCGCGATGAATCTCATGGAACGCGTGCCCAACGTGACGATTCACCAGCAGCCGGACACGATGCGCCCGCACGCGTACTTCGGCATTTCGACGCGCGCGATCGGTGAGACGCTGCGCTTTGGCGCGTCCATCATGGCGTCCGCGGAGGACGCTGCGCCGGTGGTGCACGACATCACGCTCGTCGTCAACGAGAACGACCATACGATTGACCCCGGCTCGGCACTTCGGCTTGCGCAGCTGTGGCGGTCGCGGGACAGCCTGACGACGGCGGTCTATCGCTTCGACCGAAAGCTCGGGCTACCGCATGATGTCATCGACGCGACGCAGAAGTGCGGAATGCCGGATGTGGTGTATCCGGTCTTGATCGCCCTCATGGAGAAGCGGACGCCAGACGCGATCACCGCGGACGCCGGGCGTTGCGCGGCACGGCCGGCCGAGTAGTCGGGGGCTCCCCGCGGCGAGGGACCGCCCGATGAGCACGAGCCCGAGCTGCCAGCCGACAATTTGGATTCACCCGTCTAGTGAACGGTTGCTGAGCTCTGGCGAAGTTGCGCCGCGACGGTGAAGAAGATCGTTTGGCCCCGTGATACGAACAGTTGCCCGCTCGATGCGCGACCGTTGCCTCCGATCGGCGTCGCGACGATGCGGAGGTCCGCCGCTCCAGAGAGCGACGGACTGAGCTCGAAGCGCTGCGTCGCGTTTCCGTTGACTGAGCCAATTCTGGTGGCCAGCACGTCCGCGATGGCATACACGTCGACGTCGTAGAAATTGTCGTTCCGAACGACGAGGCCAACGGCGTCCTGAACCCGCCCGACGTCGTAGGCGCCGCCGGAGCGACACCCGGTGATCGATGCGGATGCGAGGCACGCAGCGAGCCCGAGCATTGTGATTTGATGGCGCATGAGCAGAATCCTTGTGTCGGTCACGGATCCTCAAATGCATCCTCAATGCCAGTGAATACCGTCGTGAACCCTTACTGCCACTGCGCCACCATTGCGCGCACGCCCGGGCCACGGCCTGACGCGAGTTTCGTCGTTCACTAACGGTTCATACGCGTCTTTCGTTTGCCCCGGAACTTGCACTGGTAGCCGACTGAGGCGCCGAACACGCCTCGGATCCCTCTTCCATTCGTGCTGCATTGATTACCGTCGCCATCATCGAGGATAACCGGCTCGTTCGTGAAGGCATGACGCAGATGCTCAACGAATTGTCGGACGTGGAAGTCGTGTTGGCAGCGACGCGGTTCGTGCCGGCGATGGTCAAGAGGGCGAATCCCCACGTCGTCCTGCTCGACGTTGGGTTGGAAGAGCAGAACTGCCTGGATCTTGCGGAGATGCTGCAGAAGGAGATGGTCGATGCCCGCGTGATCGTCATGGACCTGCTGCCTGCCCACGAGGAAGTCGCACAGTTCGTGAACGCGGGCGTTGCGGGTTTCATCCTGAAGGACGCCACGATGGAGGACTTCGTCGGGACCGTGCGATCCGTGGCGGATGGCGCGCGCGTGTTACCGGCGCGCATGACGGAAACGTTGTTCTCGCAGATCGCGCAGGTCGCCGTGCAGCGCGGTGAGGCCGCGGCACTCGACGGCGTACGCATGACGCAACGAGAGCGAGAAGTGATCGCGCACATCGCGGTCGGCATGAGCAACAAGGAAATCGCGCAACGCATGAACGTCGCCACCGAGACGGTGAAGAGCCACGTGCGCAACGTGATGGAGAAGCTGGCGCTCCATTCACGTCTCCAAATTGCCGCGTACGCCCACCAGCAGGCCGAGTAGGCGTACGGCGCGCGTGCTGTCATGCACGCCATTTGAACAGTGCGTTCACGTAACCCCTAGCTCGCGTCTCGCTCCCGCAACGCGGTGCGACGCACACGCCCCGGAACGCCACCGCGCCGCTCGCGCGCGTGTCCCCCAAAAGTAGTACCCCGCCTTCCCCCCATTCATGCGATACGTGAGTGCGTTGACCTGAACTAACGTCAGTGCATCTGCCCAATTACGTGCGTGATTGTGCACCCCTGCATAGGTCAACAAGGAATTCGATGATACGCTTCACGAGGAATCCCATCGCGCGACTGCTTGTCGCAATGACGGCGGCCGGAGCGTTTACAGCCGCGTGCGATGTCCACGGAGCCAGTGCGCCTGGCACACTCTCCACGCTGACGATCTCGCCGAACCCGCAGACGCTGGCGGCGAACGCCACGCAGCAATTCACCGCCGTTGCGAAGGACTTCTCGGGCGTCGTCATTGTGGCGACGCCCGTATGGTCGATTGTGTCCGGCGGCGGGGCCATCACCGCATCGGGCATGTTCACTGCGGGGACGAGCCCCGGCACGTTTGCCAACACAGTGAAGGCGACGAGCGGCAGCATCTCGAGTACCGCAACGATCATCGTGACCGTCGGGCCACTCGCGACGATTACCATCACGCCAAATCCGGCAACGTTGGGTGTGGGCGCGACACAGCAGTTCGTCGCGGTCGGCAAGGACGCGTCGGGCAACATCGCGCAGATCACGCCTACCTGGTCCGTTACAGCGGGCGGTGGGTCCATTAACAGCACAGGCGTCTTCACGGCGGGTGGCACGCCCGGCACCTTCTTCAATACTGTGCAGGCGAGTAGTGGAGGCATTGTCGGAAGTGCAGTCGTCAACGTCGTCGCCGGTCCGCTCGCGACCATCGTCGTCACGCCGAATCCTGCAACCCTTGCCGCAGGAGCAACGCAGCAGTTCACGGCCCTGGGCAGTGA
Source organism: bacterium (assembly GCA_039934235.1). Taxonomy (GTDB): domain Bacteria; phylum Gemmatimonadota; class Gemmatimonadetes; order Gemmatimonadales; family Gemmatimonadaceae; genus AG11. The sequence goes on from JBDTMO010000133.1 coordinate 5,693, forward strand.
TGCGAGCGGTAACGCTGTGGCCATCACGCCTGTCTGGTCCGTGGTGAACGGTGGCGGAACCATTGACGCAGCGACTGGTCTCTTTACTGCCGGCGCTGTCGGCGGCACGTTCGCGGGCACGGTCAAGGCAACGAGCGGCGCGATCGCTGGCGTGGCGACCGTGACGGTCAATGCCGCGCCGACTCCCACCATCGCGACCATCACGGTGACGCCAAATCCCGTCACCCTGGCGTCGGGGACCACGCAGCAGTTCACTGCGGTGGCGAAGGACGCGAACGGGGTCGTCGTCACGTTTACGCCGGTGTGGTCGGTCGTCAATGGCGGCGGCACCATCAACGCCAGCAGCGGGCTTTTTACCGCCGGTGCCACAGTCGGCACATTCAGCGCAACCGTGAAGGCCGCGAGCGGCGCGATTTCCGGATCAGCAACGGTTACGGTGACGGCGGCGGTCGGACCGCTGGCCTCCATCACCGTGACGCCAAATCCGGCGACGGTGATCGCCAACGCGACTCAGCAATTCACCGCGGTCGGCAAGGACGCCAATGGCGTCGTCATCTCCATCGTTCCGGTGTGGTCGGTCGTGAACGGTGGTGGTACCATCAACGCCGTCAGCGGTCTCTTCACCGCGGGCGGAACAGCAGGCACGTTTGCTGGAACCGTGAAGGCCACGAGCGGCGCCATCGCTGGCGTGGCAACCGTCACGGTCACGGCGGTTGGCCCACCACCACCGCTCGTGAACCTCGGAGCAGCGGCGGCGAACGGCATCATGGCCGGAACAGCGGTCACCTGCGTGTCGCTCGGCACCATCAACGCTGACGTGAGCATCAGCCCGGGAAGCACGATCACCGGCTTCCCGCCGTGCGTCATCACTGGCGTTCGCCACCTGGCTGACGCGGTGGCAGCGCAAGCGCAGATCGACCTGACAACTGCCTACAACACGCTCGCCGGCCTGCCCTGCGCTCCGGCGAATGCGATCGTCGCCAATCTTGGCGGTACGACCAAGGCCGCGGGCGTCTACTGCACCGCGAGCGGGATCGGCGTTACGGGCACGCTGACGCTGGATGGCGGTGGTGATCCGAATGCCACGTTCGTGTTCCAGGCCGGCACATCGCTCACCACGGCTGGAAGCATTGTCCTGATCAACGGGGCGCAGGCCAGGAATGTGTGGTGGCAGGTGGGCAGCTCCGCCACCATTGGAACGGCGTCCGCCTGGCAGGGCAACATCGTGGCGCTCACCAGCATCACGCTCGTCGACAACGCCACGCTGCTCGGACGTGCCCTGGCGCGAAACGGCGCCGTGTCACTGGGCACCAATAACGTCATCACCTTGCCCTAGTGCCCGCGGGGGTCATCCGCCGCCACGATGGCAGGCCGGCCACGAAGTTCCTACAGGAGAATCTGCATGTTATTCAAGGCATTGACGGTTGGGGTTGCGGCGCTCGTGTTGGCTATTCCGGCCGCAGCCCAGGACCGCGGTACACTGGAGTTCGGGGCGTTCGGAAGCGCCGCGTCGTTCGACAACGCGCTCACCCTCAAGACCGGCTATGGTGGGGGCGGGCGCGTGGGAATGTTCCTCGACCCGCGCTGGGCAATCGAGTTCGAAGATGCGGAGATGCGCGCCACTCGGCCGAACGGCCTGAAGGACGTCAACGTCGGGATCTTGTCCGGCAGGCTCGTGGCAACTCCGCTCACCGCGGGCGCCCTGTCGCTGCTGATCGGTGGCGGCGCCGGCGTGTCGACTGAAACGAACTTCCTCCACAGTTATGGGCTGGACGCATTGGTAGGGGCAAAGATCGCACTGACCAACAATGTCTCTTTTCGCGTGGATGGCGTGTGGGACTGGCTCGCCAATGAGGACTGGAAGAGTTACCGGAGCGTCCGTGCCGGGTTGAGTGTCTTTCGTCGTCCGGCAAAGGAAGTTCGTACGGTTACCGTGAACACCATTACGCCCGCGCCACCACCGGTCATGGTGGTTCGCGATGATTCGGTGAGCGCGGCGGAAACGCGCCGCCTTCGTGACCGCGACGCCGCGCTGACTGCACTGCGCGATTCCCTGCGCTTGGCGCCCGTTCCCGCGTCGCCGAACGGCCCGGCGAGAGCGGTTCCTGACAAGCGCATTCCGTACAAGAAGGACCCCGCTGCGATGATGAGCTCCAGCCGGTAGTGCCGACGCTCGGGCTGCACGTCAGCCAGTGAACATGCGCCGATCACCCACCCGGGTGCTCGGTGCATGTTCGATCATGGAGCGCATGCAGTAGGGAGGAGGTTGGATGCGACCGAGCAAGTTTACGGACGTGGAGATCATGCAGGCATTGCAGCACGTCAAGGATGGGACGCCCGCCGTGCAGGAGTGTCGGGCGCTGGGCATAACGCAGACAACGTTCTATCGGTGGCGGAACAAGTACGATGGCGCGGCGCTGAGCGAACTCCGCGAGGTGCGAAAGCTTCGAACCGAAAACCATCAGCTCAAGCAGATCGTCGCCGACCTTTTGCTCGAGAAACAAGGCGCGACCGACGTGCGTCGGCGACGCTAGCGCACCCTCTCCTTACCTCCACCACGCCGTTTAGGCGCGACGTAATCGCGAGGCCTGCCACTATGTACTCTTGCGCACATAGGCTCGCACCCGTAGCGTCATTCAGCGAGACAATCGCGGTTCCCGCCAACAGTGTGCGGGCAGGCCTTCCTGGCCCGAGTATGCTGATTCGACCGCGAGCATTCGGCGCCGGCGCCAAGCAACACACACGGACCAGGCGGAATGGATTTATCAGAGGCGAGTGAGAGGATGCCGTCCGAGGTGCTGGGCCCGACGGAATTGACGCGTCGCATTTTGGCGCACGCGTCCGTCATGGGCGACGCGCCGGACGGAGTCCTGCCGATCGGCGGGACTTCCGACGGCATCGCGTTAGCTATACTCGGTGCGTCCGAGCGTGTGTGTCAGTCGCTTTACCGGACGCTTGGCTCGAGCGGATTCAATGCCCTGCTGACCCGTGCCCTCGCGCAGGCGGAAGTCGACCATCCGCTTCTCGCGGAGATTCGTGTCCGCGTCAACTCAAAACACATCCTTGGCGACATGACGAGTCTTGTTCGCACCCACGGCGCGCCCGCAGTTGCCGCGGCACTCGAAGAGACGCTCGAAAAGATGTTTACTGTCCTTGGACGCCTTATCGGCGACGACATGGTCGCCCGCCTTGTGGATCATGGCTCGCCCACCAACACGCACGACGAGGGAGACGAGCGATGACGCGAACACAGTTCGGGGCGAAGGGACGCTCCGCGCACGAGTCCAGCAGGATCGAGAGCCTGGCCACTGGCGTGCCCGGCTTCGACGCCATCCTGGGCGGTGGATTACCGAAGTATTCCTTCAATCTCATCGCAGGAAGCCCCGGCAGCGGAAAGACGACGCTGGCACAACAGATCGTATTCGCCAATGCCACGGTCGAACGCCCTGCCCTCTACTTCACGGTGCTGGGGGAGCCGACGCTCAAGATGCTGCGGTACCAGCGGGAGTTCACATTCTTCGACGCCGCGAAGGTAGGATCGGCAGTGCAGTATCTCAATCTGAGTGAGGAAGCGCTCGAACGTGACTTGAAGGTCGTGCTCGATCGTATCGTGTCTGAGGTCGAACACGCGAAGCCGGGCATCGTCGTCGTCGATTCATTCAGAACGTTCCTTGGACGCAGCGGTCCGTCCAGCGGAGCCGACGAGATGTCGATCGACCACTTTATCCAGCGACTGGCCCAGCACCTGACCACGTGGGAAGTGACGTCGTTCCTCATTGGGGAGTACGCCGAACAGGAGCAGCGGAATCCGGTGTTCACCGTTGCGGACGGCGTGTTCTGGTTGTCACAGGTGACCGATCGCAATTCCGTGGTGCGAAAGCTCCAGGCAGTGAAGGTGCGTGGCCGAGCCCACATGCCTGGGCTGCACACATTCCGTATGACGGATCAAGGGCTCCAGATCTTTCCGCGCATTCCGGAGCAGCAGTCGGATCGCCGGACGCCAGCTGCGCGACGACTCTCCACTGGCGTGCCGGGCCTGGATGAAATCATGGGCGGTGGCATTCCGTCGGGTGACGCGGTGATGCTCGCTGGGCCCGCGGGCAGTGGCAAGACGACGTTCGCCACGCAATTTGCCGCGGAGGGACTTCGCCAGGGTGAAGCCGTCGTCATCGTCGTGTTCGAGGAGTATCCCGAGGAGTACATGGCGCGAGCGTCCGCGCGCAATCATGGCATGGAGAAGTCGCTCGAGAACGGCAAACTCGGGCTCATCTATCTCCGGCCGCTGGATTTGTCCGTTGACGAAACGCTGGCGGAAATTCTCGAGGTCGTGCAGCAGATCGACGCGACGCGCGTGGTGATCGATTCCCTGTCGGGGTTCGAGATCGCTCTCGCGCCGACGTTCCGGATCGATTTCCGTGAATCACTGTACCGGCTGGTCGGCGCGCTCGCCGCGACCGGCGTCACGATCTTCATGACCGCCGAAGTGATCGAAGCCTTCGCCGAAGGAAGATTCACGAGCGAGCGCGTTTCATTCGTGACCGACGATATTCTCGTGCAGCGCTATGTCGAGATCGGCGGTCACCTCAAGACGGTGCTCGCGATCGTCAAGATGCGCGGAAGCGAGCATGCGACCGATTTCAGGATCTACCATCTCACCGCGCGCGGAGCCGTCATGGGTGAGTCACTGGTCGGCTATCACGGGATCACCACCGGCGTTCCCTCGCTCGAGGG
>JBDTMO010000134.1:0-10371 GCA_039934235.1 bacterium
CCTTCTTGGCCGGAGCCTTCTTGGGCGCCGCCTTCTTGGCCGGTGCCTTCTTGGCCGGTGCCTTCTTGGCGGGCGCCTTGCTGGCCTTCTTCACCGCAGCCTTCTTGGGCGCGCTCTTTTTTGCCGCGCCCTTTTTCGCTGCCTTGGCAGGCGGTGCTGCTTTCTTCGCCGGAGCCGCCTTCTTGGCTGGCGCCGCTGCCTTCTTGGGCGGAACCGCCTTCTTCACGGGCGCCGCCTTCTTGGCCGGTGCCGCTGCCTTGGCCGGTGCCGCTGCCTTGGCTGGTGCCGCCGCTGCCTTAGCCGGCGCGCTAGCCTTTTTCGCGGGAGCCGCAGGCGCCTTGGCTGCAGGAGCCTTGGCCGGCGTTACTGGAGCCTTTGGCGCACTCGCACTTTTTGCACTGCTTGCGCTGGACGGCGGAGAAATGGGACGACCACTGCCCCCGGACTTTGGCGCACGCGCCACGACGAGCGGGCTTTCCTCCTCCTCGTCGTCCGCATCGACCACCGGAGTTGCGAGACCTTCCTCGTCGTCCTCATCGGCGTCGTCGGTGCTATCCCACAAGTCGTCGCTATCGTCCTTGTGGGTAGTCCACCCCCCATCTTCTTCGTCGTCATCATCGTACGACGACGATCCACCGCCGCCGCCGTAGCCAAGATCATCGACGTCATCGTCGCGATCGGAGAATCGGAGCTCTTCGTTCAACTCGTCACCGCGCGGCATCACCGCCTCCTCTGAAGATAGGACAGTCGGACCTGCGTATATGGCCAAATGTCGCGGCCCCCGGTTGCACACCTTGTGCCCCCCCGAAGCGCGCCATCGCTCACAGCACATTGTCCTTGTAAGGCCGCGCGCGGAATACGTCAAGCGCAATTCCGCGCGCGGTACTTCTTTCTACCTGCGCGCGACCTGAAAATCAGTCGCCGACAGCGGGTTCCGGGACCACGCCATGGGATTCAGCATCGGCGGCGGAGGTCAGCCGCGAGCTTACCCAGCGCCCCAGGTCATCGAGGTACGTGTACATCACGGGCACAACGAAGAGCGTGAGCAGGGTCGATGTAATCAGCCCTCCAATGACCGCCCTCGCCATGGGAGCTCTTGCCTCTGCGCCAGCGCCAATCGCCAATGCCAGGGGCAACATACCGAAGATCATCGCGACGGTCGTCATGATGATCGGACGTAACCGGATGCGGCCCGCCGACAGCAGCGACGCTGCTCGCTCCTCGCCATCAGCGCGGAGCTGATTGGTGAAATCCACGAGCAGAATCCCGTTCTTGGTCACGAGACCCATGAGCATGATGACGCCGATCATCGTCATGACATTCATGTTGCCGCCCGTAAAGAGCAACGCCAACGCGACGCCGATGAAGCTGAGCGGCAGCGCAAGCATGATGGCCAGCGGCTGGAGGAACGATCCGAACAGCGACGCCAGAATGAGGTAGATGAACACCACGGCGAGGCCCAGCGCACTGAGCACGTAGCCTTTTGTCTCCTCGAGGTTCTGTACGTCGCCGCCAAACACGGTGTGGTAGCCAGGTGGAAGGCCAACCGCATCCACGGCCATCTGCACGTTCTTCGCGACGTCGCCCATGGCAAATCCGGGCAACACGCCGGCACGGATCTGTACCTGCTGCTCGAGTTGCCGGCGTTCGATCTGCTGAGGGCCTACACCAGCCCGCACGTCGGCCACCTGCGAGAGCGGCACCATCGACGGCAAGCCGCTCTGCGCGTTGCTGAACGTGCTGGCAACGGGCAGCTGCGACACATCCTCGGACGAGCTACGCAGTGAATCGGGAAACACCACGACGACATCGTGCGAGAAGCCCTGTGGATCTTCCCACGTTGTGGCGCGCTGCCCCGAAAAGAGCGGCTGAAGCGTCGCCGCCACGCTGCCCACCCCAAGCCCCGCGCGCCACGCCTCCTGCCGGTCGACGCGAACGTCGAGTTGTGGAATGTCCCCGTCGTCGCTGGAATTGGGCTCCGCGACGCCAGGCACCGACTTCACGGCCTCGAGCGCGCGCTCCGCGGCAATCTTGAGGCGCGACGACTCCGCACCCTGCACGTTCACGATCAGCGGCTGGAAACCGCGGCTGAAGATCGACGATTGGCCCATGATGGATGGCCTCACGCCCGGAATCTGTTTCAGCTTGCCGCGCAGGTCGTTCTGGATATCGAACAGGGTTCGAGCGCGATCGTGTTTCAGCACAACGAAAATGCTGCCGTTGTTCGGTGTGCCGCGAAAACCACCGCCGACAGAGAGATAGGTAAAGTCCGTCTCCGGCAGCTTCTGCAGGAACGACGCGATTTCCTGCCCTTTTTCCTGCGTGTATTCCAGACGCGATCCCGGCGGCGTGCGGAAGCTCACGCTGAACTCGTCGCCGTTGACATCAGGCATCCAGGTAAAGCCGAGCTTTGGAATGATGTAAAAGCTTGCGGCCACCGTCACGAAAGCCGTGACGAGCACCGTGATCCGGTGCCCGAGCGCCCAACCCAGCCAACGCGGGTACCGATCCGCCACGCGCTCAAACCAGTCGTTGAACGCAAACGCCCCGCGACGAATGAAGTTCGCCTTCTTGCGCTGCGCGAGCTGATGCTCCCCACCATCGTTGGCCGAGTGCTCCACTTCGGGATCGGCCCACACGCTCGAAAGCATCGGGTCCAGCGTAAAGCTGACGAACAGCGACACAAGGACGGCGAACGCCACCGTGACGCCGAATTGGAGGAAGATCTTGCCGATGATGCCGCCCATGAACGCAACGGGAATGAACACCGCGATCACGGCAAAGCTCGTCGCCATGACGGCCAGGCCGATCTCGCTCGTGCCCTCGCGCGCTGCAGCGTCATGACTCTTTCCCATCTCCAGATGCCGCACGATGTTCTCACGCACGACAATCGCATCGTCGATCAGGAGGCCGATTGCGAGTGAAAGCGCGAGCAGCGTCATGGTGTTCACCGTGAAGTTGAACACCCACATGGTGAAGAACGCACTGATGATCGACACGGGCAGCGTCAGCCCGGTAATCACCGTGGATCGCCATGAGTTGAGGAAGAGATAGATGATCATGATCGTGAGCACGGCGCCGAGCAGGATCGTCAGCTGCACGTCGGCGAGTGACTCACGAATGCGCCGCGAATCGTCGCGGATGATCTTCATCTTGATGTCGGCGGGGAGCTGCTTCTCGAGCTCCGCGATCGCCCCCTTCACCGCATCTGCCACCTCCACCGTATTGGACCCCGAGATCTTCAGGACCTCGAGCGATACGGCCGGCACGCCCTTGCTCGTTTCCTGTGTGGAAATCTCCGCAGCCGTGCGTCGGTTTTCCGCGCCGTCCACCACCACCGCCACGTCGCCGATGCGCACCGGCGTTCCCCGACGCACCGCAATCGGGATGTCGGCGAATGCCTTGGGGTCGAGAATCCGTCCGGTCACGCGCACGAGCCGCTCGGTGGCGCCGCGCTCGATGCGGCCCGCTGGCACCTCCTGGTTTTCAGCCGCCAGCGCGGCCGTGAGTTGGGCGGGCGACAAACCATAGGCCCGCATGGCGTCCGGGTCCACTTGCACGCGGATCTGGCGCTTGTTTCCGCCCACGATGTTCACACCGCCAACGCCTTCGATCGACTCGATGCGCGTCTGGACTACTTCGTTGGCCAGGTCGGTGATCTCGCGAATCGGCCGTTCGGACGACGTGAGCGCGAACGCCATGATCGGCGAGTCGTTCGGGTCGAAGTGCTGGACGATCGGATCCTGGATGTCCTGCGGCAGCGTCCGTCGAATGCGCGCCACCTTCGACTGCACGTCCTGCTGCGCTGCGGCAACGTCAACACCGAGGTTGAACTGCAGGCGAACGATGGAGATTCCTTCGAGCGACGTCGACGTGATCTCCTTGATGCCCTGCACGGTATTGAGCGCTTCCTCGATGGGCTTCGAGATCTCACGCATCATCACTTCGGGCGACGCACCCGGATACGACGTCTGCGCGATGACGATGGGGTACGTGATGTCCGGATACTCGTCGATGGCGAGTCGCTTGTAGCTCACGATGCCAAGCACGACGAGCGCCACCATCATCATGGTGGCGAATACCGGTCGCTTGATCGAGACGTCAGAGAGAAACATGGTCGTGACCGTAGCGAGTAATTGTCATCCTATTGCTTCTTCGCGGCCTTCTCCTCACCCGCGATCGTCGCCTGCATACCTCGGCCCAGTGTGCCAACGTTGCCGACGATGACACGATCGCCCGCCTGCAAACCGTCCGTGACCTGCGCGACACCCTGCCGTTCGTCGACTGCGCCAAGCTGCACGGGCGCGACGTTGACCGTCTTGCCGTCGATGCGGTAGACGAACGGTTTGCCGTCTTCCGCCGCCTGGCGCAGCGCGCCCGTGGGCACCGTGAGCACGTTGACAAGCGTGCGATTCACGACGCGCCCAGTGGCAAACGTGCCGCCGCGCAATGTGCCGCCCGGATTTGGAATCTCGATGTACACCGTCACGGCGCGCGTGGATGGATCGACCGTCGGGCTCACTCGCGCCACTCGGCCGTCGAAGCGTTTTGCATCGGCCACGAAGTGCACGATCTGCCCAACACGCACCGTGCCGGCCTGACGCGCGGGAACCGCCGCCGCGAGCTCGAGCGTCCCGTTCCGCACGATGCTGAACAACGGCGCGCCCTTGGCCACATGCACTCCACCTTCGACCATCCGCTTGTCAATGATACCAGACGCCGGTGCGAGCACACGCGTGTCGCGCGACTGGTTCGACATCGCGCGCATCCGCGCCTCGGCGGCGGCCAGGCGCGCGCTCGACGATGCCACGGCCTGCTGCGCGTTCTTGTAGTCGCGCTCCGCGATGGCGCCGGCCTTGAAGAGCGACGCATCCTGTTCGAGCGTCCACTGAGCATTCGCGAGATCCGTACGGGCCGCCGAGAGATCTGCCTCGGCACTCTTCTGGCTGCTTTCCTGCTCGCTCGACTCGAAGCGCGCGAGCAATTGACCGGCGGCTACCTGCTGACCTTCGCGCGCATAGACGGTCGTGAGGTCGCCATCGATCCTCGCGCGGACGTCGATCGTTTCGATGGGCCGGAGGTCACCGGTGAGTGCCGTGCCGTCTTCGATGGTCCCCGGCGCGATCGTGGCAACGTCCGTGGCCGCCAGCGTAATCGATGGTACAGGGCGATTTCCCGCTGCGCCAGGCGCTCCTGCCTTAGGCGTCGTGCCCGATTGTGCCGCCGCACTGGCCGGTGTCGCCGCGTCCTTGCCGCACGCCGACGCGAACACGAGAAGGCTTGCAAGAAGTGTCGTGAGTGGACGCAATATCCTGTCATCCCGCACGAGCGAAGCGAGTGTCGGGATCTGCCGTCCTTGCCCGGTAGCCTGGCTCGCGCGCGTGGCTCGTGCGGGATGACACATCGGTGTATGGCTATTGCCTTGCATTGGACTATCTCGAAGCCGCCGGCGTCAGCGCCGACGATGGAAGCGGAATGGGACGGCCGAGCGCGCGCGCAAGGTCCGCTGAGGCGAGGAACAGGTCAAAGGTCGCGCGCGCCTCGGTACTCTGGGCCGTAAGCAGCGCAACCTGCGCGTCGGACACCTCGAGCTGCGTGCTCAACCCGCGCGTGAAGCGCAAGGTTGCAAGACGGAAGGCTTCGTCCGCCTCCTGCGAATTTTGCTGGCGCGCGGCGAACACGGCGCTCGAGCGGCGGAGCTCAGCACGTGCACGCGCGACGTCGACCGAGACGGCCTCGCGCTGCTGCCGAAGCTGCAACTCCGCGAGCCGCGTCTGCGCCTGCGCCAAATCCAGATTCGATCGTACGCGAAATCCGTCGAACACCGGCATGCTGATATTGAGGCCCGCCTGTCTGTCGGAAAAGAAGCCACCGTTCTGACACAGTCGACCCGCGGCACCGCCGGGAGGACACGCCGCTTCGGTCAACGCGCCTGACGCGCGCGGAAACCCCTGCCCGATGGCCGGAAAGGCCTGGTAACCGGACTGCAGGAACACCGAGACGGTGGGATAGAAATCGGCGCGCGCCACCGTGACGCCAAGCCGCTTCGAGGCAACGTTGAGCTCAGCGCTTCGTATCGAAGCGCGCTCGGCAACGGAGCTCGTGTCGGTAACGCCAGCAATGAGACCCGCCGCCGCCGCCGAATCGATTTTCGTAACCAGCGAGATTGGCTGCTCGACGGGCAAATTGAGAACGCGCTTGAGTTCCAGCCGCGCCAGCTCGAGGTCATTGTGCGCCTGGATGGCCAGCGGCTCGATGTTCGAGCGCTCGACGCGCGAGCGAAGCACGTCATAGCGCGCCGCGCGCCCTGCACGCTCGAATTGCTCCACCTGCGTGAGGCGGCTGGACGCGAGGGTCAGGTTCTGGTCCTGCAGCTCGGCGATGCGATTGGCGAACAGCACCTGCAGGTACGAGCGCGCCACCTGCAACGTGAGCACCGATCGCTGTTCACTCTCGTCGAACCGCGCGGCTTTCCGGAGCTCGTCCGCCGAGCGCGACGCGGAAAGGAGTCGGCCGCCCTGGAAGAGCGTCTGCGAAAGATTGAGGTTGCCCGTGTAGGTGTTCGGCTGGTTGAACACCGTGCCCACCGCCTGGCCTCGCGCACTCTCGTACACGTGCACGTACGATGTGGTGAGCCGCAGTTGCGGCAGGAGATTGGCGCGCGCGGTGCCGTACAGCGCGTCGGCGACGTCGACCTGCGCCGCGGAAATGCCCACCTCGTCGCTCTGGCGCATGGCGATCGACACTGCATCTCCGAGCGACAGCTTGAGCGTGTCGCGGAGTGGAGCGGTGGGAGATGATTGCGCGCGGACGGCAGGGCCTGCAAGGAGCACAGCGATCGCGCACGCGCGCGCGAAGCGCCGTGAAAAATACAAGGGAGAAAGCATCGAGAAATATACGCCCGTTGCGGGTAAACCGTTGTCATTGCTGGTGGTTGGGCGACTTCAACTACCCGTTCGACCAGCTCCCGCATCCTTGCCGCCAACTCTCGACTTTGCGCCACGTCCTCGCGACTGCCGCCCTACGAGTTGTCACGCAGGCGTGTCATCGATGAAAGTCAGTGTCTTCCGGCGCAACACCACGCGCTTCAGCGCCGCGAATACTTCGGGATCCAGGAGCCTGCCGATGTACGACTCCAGATGCGCGATGGTTTCTCGCGATTCCATGGCATCCCGAAACGCTCGGCGCGACGTGAGCGCGTCGAATGCGTCGCACGCCGAGAGAATGCGGCCACCGATCGTGATTTGTTCTCCGCTCAGGCCGCGCGGATACCCTGAGCCGTCGAAGTGCTCGTGGTGATCGTGCACGTACTCGAGGGCGATCGGCATATGCTTGAGGGGCGCAAGAATCTCCATGCCGATGCGCACGTGCTCCTTCACATGCGCAAACTCGTCGACCGTGAGTGGGCCCGGCTTGTTCAACACATCTTGGCGAATGCCGATCTTGCCGACGTCGTGCAGCCGCCCCGCGAGACGCACGTTCTCCACGATGTCCGCGTCCAGCCCAAGCGCCTCCGCTACCGATGCCGACAACTCGGCAACTCGCTGCGAATGACCACGGAGGAACACATCCTTGGCTTCCATGGCGTTGATGAGCGACTCCGCGACACCAATCGTCATCGCATGCAGCGCTGCCTTCTCGTTCTCGAGCTCCTCGGTACGGAGCGCGACCTCCTCGCGGATGATCACCTCGACATTGCGGCGTTCCACTTCGAGATGGCGACGGTGCGTTGCACGTTCAACGGCCCGCTCCAGGTCCGCCATCTCGACCGGCTTCACCATGTAATCCATTGCCCCGTGCGAGAGGGCATCGGTGGCAGTTGCGGCGTCGTTTATCGCGGTGAGCATGACCACAGCGAGATCGCCATCGAGACGAAGCGCGTGCGGAAGCACGTCGAGCCCCGACATGCCGGTCATACGCACGTCGCACAGCATGATTTCGAATCGCTCCTGACTCAAGCGGGCGAGCGCCGCCGCGCCGGATTCTGCGACAACGGCTTCATAGCCGCGACTCCGCAGGAACCGCGCGAGGACGGAACGAATCGATTCCTCGTCGTCCACGACGAGCACGCGTGTCCGCGCGCTGGGCGCGCGAAAGGCGGACGTCGTGCGAGGCGCTGTGGGCGGTGAAGCAGGATTGAACTTCGAATCAGCGAGCATATGCATGCGATGAGGGAGGCGCGATCAAGTATCGGCCTCCCTCACGAAAATCATGACAGCGTGACCTGGGACGTCTCAGTCAGCGAACTCCACGTTTACTGATTTGGTGACGAGGCCGAGCTCGACGCCGCGCTTGAGAAAGAGACGCACGGCTTCGCGGCCGCGGTCGCCGTAGTCCAGCGTCCAATCGTTGACATACATCCCGACGAAGGTGTCTGCCTTGGATCGGTCAAGTCCACGCGCGTATTGCATGGCGTGATCGAGCGCACCCACGCGATGGTTTAATCCATACGCAATACTGTCGCGAAGATGGCGCGAAACCTTGCTGGTTAGCTCGGCCCCGAGGTCCTTCCTGATGACATTGCCGCCAAGTGGGAGGGGAAGTCCAGTTTCCTGGAACCACCATTCGCCCATGTCGGCAACCAGGTGCAGACCGCGTTCGCCGAACGTCAGCTGACCCTCGTGAATGAGAAGTCCCATATCCACGTCACCGTTCACTACCGCGTCTTCGATAAGATCGAACGGCGTGAACACGGCCGTGAAATCCGGCTCGTACATCTGGAGCGCGAGGTAGGCACTCGTGAGCGGGCCGGGAATCGCGATGCGTTTGCCCTTCACGTCGGCGCGTGTTGCCGGCTCGCGTGCGACGAGCCGAGGTCCGTAGCGGTCGCCCATGGAGGCGCCGTGTGGGAGGAGCGCGTACTGGTCGCTGATGTAGGCGTAGGCGTGGATCGAAACGGCGGTCACTTCGAGCTCGCCTTTCAGCGCGCGCTGGTTCAGCGTCTCGATGTCCTGCAGCTCGTGGACGTAGGTGAGCCCCTCCGTATCGATTTTTCCGGAGGCGAGCGCGTAGAACATGAATGCGTCGTCCGAATCGGGGCTGTGTGCTACGTGTATGGTCGTCAGTGTCATTTTTTGTTTGAGCGTGCCGCAGTGATTGCGGCGTCGATGTCGGCTTTATGCAGCAGATACTCCTTCAGTCCGGCTGTCCGTTCCGCCGGTTCGGCCGCAAGGAGCTTGGTGTCGGCCTCGCGCGCGCGCGACTCGTTCTTCGCCATGCGGGCAGCCTTGGCGGAGAGAATGAGTCCGAGCAAGTGTGTCGGTTTGGCGCGGAGGATTGTGTCGGCCTCCGCGCGCATGAGCGCTGTGTCGCCACTGACTTCGCCGATGCGGCCCAGATCGTAGCGCTGGTCCAGGTTGAGCGGCGCGAGGCGTTCGTACGCGGCAATCGCCATCGGCATGAAGGTTCGCACGTTGGCGATCTGGCCCGCTTCGGCTTCGCGCATGATGCGGTCGTACAGGCGTTCCGCTTGTTGCTCCGGCGTCATCTGGCTGATGTCGGGCGCGCGGGGCATGGCGCCACCCGAAGCACCGGCGAACGGAGCTTCCGTCGGCGCGGCTCCGTCGGCGAGCGGTGCGGCCACTGCATTCCCTCGCGCGCCGAAGCGCTGCCCAACGACCAGGGCGATCAGCGCGACAAGTGCGATGGCGGCCACGGCCCATGGAAGCACGCCGCCAAGGCCACGCGATGGCGCGGCCGTCATGCCCGCGGGCGTACCGCAGCGATGACAGAAGCGAGCACCCGGGGTGAGTGGCGCGGCGCAGGTGGCGCACGTAGCGCCGGCGAGGGCAGTGCCGCAGCTCGAGCAGAAACGGCCGGATGCCGGCTCGCCGCAGGACGGGCAGGGGGAAGACATGCGAGGGAAAGTAATCGACCGATGCGCCGTCTGACTGACGGAAACGCCAACTGTCCGACTGTCCATCATTGCGGCTATCTTGTCCCTCGTGACCGAACCCCGCGCGCTGTTACCCGACCTCAAGGGCGCCTCGGCGAAAGACGTTCTCGAGCTGGCCACCACGCTCAACGTCCGCTTTTTGCGCCTGCAATTCACCGACATTCTTGGCGTCAACAAGAATGTCGAACTTCCCGCGTCGCAGTTTGAAAAGGCGCTCGCCGGCGACATCATGTTCGACGGCTCGAGCATCGAGGGATTCGTGCGCATCGAGGAGAGCGACATGCTCCTCGCGCCGGATCTCTCCACCTTTCGGGTTTTTCCGTGGGGCGACCCTCAGCATCGCGTTGGCCGCCTGATCTGCGACGTGAATCTCGCCGACGGCACGCCCTTTCCCGGCGACCCGCGCGGAGCACTCAAGCGCGTCATCGCGGACGCCGCATCGCTGGGCTACACGATGAACGCGGGCATGGAAGCCG